>JAZLJN010000079.1:0-34655 GCA_045617885.1 Bacteroidales bacterium
ATTTTGTTTTGTGAGCAAAATGTTGTAAATTTGCATCGATTTTGGGCATTTTAAATCCCATAATAAAAACAGGTATTAATATTAAGGTATTTTTATAAGGTATGTTGAACATAGTCATCTTTGGTGCGCCAGGTTCAGGTAAGGGCACACAGAGTGATAAGATTATTGCAGAGTACGGTGTGGCTCATATCTCAACTGGAGATGTGCTTCGTGCCGAAATCAAGAACAATACAGAGTTAGGCAAGACCGCTGCCATGTATATCAATGATGGCAAGCTTGTGCCAGATTCGTTGATCATCGATATGCTTGCAGCTACCCTTGATGCAAAGGGCAAGGATATTAAGGGCGTGATCTTTGATGGTTTCCCACGCACCATTGCACAGGCTGAAGCACTCAATGTGATGCTCGCTGAACGCGGACAGTCAGTAAGCACTGTAATCGGACTGGAGGTTGAAGATGCAGAGCTTATCAAGCGCATTATCCTTCGCGGTAAGACTTCCGGTCGAGCTGACGATACAGAGGAGACTGCAAAGAAGCGTCTTGAGACCTATTACAACCAGACCCTTCCTTTGAAGGATTTCTACATCAAGGAAGGTAAATATGCAAAGATTCAAGGCATGGGCTCAATTGACGAAATCTATGCCTCTATTCACGAAGCTATTGAAGCCGTTAAGTAATAAAAGAAAATAAAAAAACCGGACGAGTTCTTCTCGTTCGGTTTTTTTGAGTAAATGCACCAATGCGTACCGTTTCGTCCATTTCATAACTCATAAATGCACCAGTGCGTACCGTTTCAGACTGGACATTTGCGGATTATTTTTTTATCTCTATGATAATGGATTGCAGAATTACTCTTGTGCGAGGGCATTTATCACAAGTGTGTTTGCCTCTTTCAGCTTCTGGCATGCGAGTGCCAGATTCTTGGAGAACTCTTCGTAGGTTTCGGCTCCACCGTCACATAAGTCGGTTACCGATTTGACAAAGAGAATAGGTATTTTGAAGAGTGAGGCTACAAATGCTACAGCTGCGCCCTCCATATCTTTCAGTTCACCATGATTCTCCTGGATGATTTTCAGGTCGCAAGGCTGCATATCCAGTGAACTGCCAGTAGTGACTTTGCCCAGCTTGAATCCAAGTTTGGTAGCTAATGCCTCGGAGCCTTCCCAGATTGGATAATTGCCGAGAGCTTGCGTTCCCCAAGCGTCATCACCCGGAACCCTTCGGTCATGGAACATTACGCTATTGCCCAGAAAGACATCCCCGATTCCGGCACCATTTGCCTTAAATGCACCGCAAGTACCAGAGTTGATGATCAGATCAGGATGAATCTTCTGGATGGCTGCCAGCGTTGCAACAGAGGCCGCCTCACAGCCTACAAGATCGCTGCCGTGCTGTTCGCCATTCAATACGACGTAAAGCTCGGATGCATTGACCTTTCCGTAATAGCAGATGCAGGGGAGAGGGCTGAAGAAGTCGGGCTGGTGTTCGACGCCAAAGGCATCAATGAAAGGCTGTGCTTCAGCCCGCATCGCAACGATATAACAGATTTTCATCAGAATTCAGAAGTAAAGTGGAACTTAATGTGAGGGAAATCCTGCTGTGCCATCTGAAGCACATAGCCTGATTCGGCAAGGAAGACATCTCGACCCTCCTTATCAGCAGCCATAAACTGCATCTTGCGGCGCTTGAAGTCTTTCAATTCTGCTTCATCGTCACTCTCCATCCAGCAAGCCTTGTAGAGCTTGATTGGTTCCCAGCGGCACTTTGCATTATACTCATGCTCCAGGCGGAACTGGATAACCTCAAACTGCAACTGACCAACCGTTCCAATCACCTTGCGTCCGTTGAACTGGTTGGTGAAGACCTGAGCCACACCCTCGTTGGTTAGCTGCTCGATACCACGAGCCAGCTGCTTTGCCTTCATAGGATCAGCGTTCTCAATATATTTAAAGAGTTCAGGAGAGAATGACGGGATGCCACGGAAATTGAGCACCTCGCCAGAAGTGATAGTATCGCCAATCTTAAAGGTTCCGCCAGAATCAGGCAGACCTACGATGTCGCCTGGCCACGCCTCATCAATTGTCTCTTTCTTTGATGCCATGAAACAGGTAGGAGCAGAGAATCGCATCTTCTGGTCAAGGCGGATATGCTTATACCAAGCGTTGCGCTCAAATTTGCCAGAGCAAACCTTGACGAAAGCGATGCAGGAGCGGTGGTTAGGATCGATATTTGCATGAATCTTGAAGACAAAACCAGAGAAAGGTTCCTCTTCCGGCTGCACCAGGCGCTCCACAGTCTGTGTAGGACGTGGGGTAGGAGCAATCTTACAGAAACAGTCAAGCAGCTCTTTGACACCAAAATTATTGAGCGCAGAACCGAAGAATACTGGAGCCAACTGTCCCTCAAGGTATTCCTCCACTTCAAAGTCAGGATATACGCCCGAAAGAAGCTCCACATCTTCACGGAGTTGTTCCGCATCACGTTCACCAACACGAGCGTCAAGCTCTGGATCATCAAGGCTCTCGATAGCCACGGATTCAGAAATAGTCTGTTTGCTTGGCGTGTAGAGGTTGAGGCTCTGCTCGTAGAGGTTATAAACGCCCTTGAAACGCTCGCCGATATTAATAGGCCAAGTCATTGGGCGGCAGTTGATGTGCAACTCTTTCTCCAGTTCATCAATGAGATCGAATGGGTTCTTGCCTTCGCGGTCCATTTTGTTAATAAATACGATGACAGGCGTATTTCTCATGCGGCATACCTCCATCAGCTTGCGTGTCTGGCTCTCCACGCCCTTGGCACAGTCCACAACGATGATTACTGAATCAACAGCGGTAAGGGTACGGAAAGTATCCTCCTGGAAGTCCTGGTGACCTGGGGTATCAAGGATATTGATCTTGTATTCCTTGCCTTCAAGCTGATAGTCGAACGACATAACAGAGGTGGCAACAGAGATGCCACGCTGGCGTTCAATCTCCATGAAGTCTGAAGCTGCAGTCTTCTTGATCTTATTACTCTTTACGGCACCTGCCACATGGATAGCACCACCAAAGAGGAGCAACTTCTCCGTAAGAGAGGTTTTACCTGCGTCAGGGTGTGCAATGACGGCAAAAGTGCGTCGTTTGTTGATTTCGTCAGTTAACTGGGACATATTTTGTACTTGTATGTAATTGTTCAAAAAAAATGCGCAATGCGCAGGGAGGAAAAACCTCAAAAAATAGCGCGCAAAGATACTAAAAAAAAATGAATTGTCAAAGGAAATAAACTAAAAATGAATGAATCAGTAATTTTTATAATTCAAAATTTGTAAAATAAAGCAATAATTAGTAACTTTGCGCCCTATATGTATTAATATAATTAATAATCGTATCAAATGCATTTGTCACCTGCGCTGCAGAAAGCATATACATCAGAACAGTTGAGTGCCCGCGAGGCACAGCGTCTGGCAGAATTTATAGCCTTTGGACCTATGGTGTTTCAGGCTTCACGTCTGATGATAAAGTTCGGTATCATGGAGATGCTGAGAGACAGCGATGAAGGAATGACCCGAGCTGAGGTGGTAGAGAAGACCGGTCTGTCTGATTATGCCGTCAAGTGCCTGCTTGAGGCTTCACTCAGCATTGGAACCATTCTCATTGACCCTGCCACGGATCGTTTCAGTTTGTCAAAGACCGGTTGGTTCCTGCTGAATGATCCTGCTACCAGAGTGAATCTCGATTTCAATCACGACGTCAATTATGAGGGTCTTTTCCTGCTTGAAGAATCCCTAAAGGAGGGACGTCCTGCCGGATTGCGCCATTTTGGAGAGTGGCCTACCATCTATGAGGGGCTTTCTTCTCTGCCGCCGCAGGTACAGAAGTCCTGGTTCGGTTTTGATCATTTCTATAGCGATTCATCTTTCCCAGAGGCATTGAAGATTGTATTTGGTGACAACAAGACCAATACTTTGCTCGATGTGGGTGGCAATACGGGGCGCTGGGCAATGCAGTGTGTGGGTTATGATCCGAATGTGAGGGTCACTATCCTTGACTTGCCGCAGCAGATCGGTTTGATGAAGGAGGCAACCAAGGGAATGCCGGGAGCAGATCGTGTGGATGGCTTCGGAATGAATCTGCTGGATCCTATGGCAGCATTCCCTGCCGACAAGCACTATGACGTCATCTGGATGTCACAATTCCTGGATTGTTTCAGTGCAGATCAGATTGTCAGCATCCTCAAGCGAGCAGCCAAAATCATGGACAACGAGAGCCGACTCTATATCATGGAGACGCTCTGGGATCGCCAGAAGTATGAACCGGCATCTTTCTGCCTGACCATGACAAGTCTCTATTTTACGGCATTGGCTAATGGCAATTCAAAGATGTACAACACCGAAGACATGGCATCCTATGTGGCAGAGGCAGGTATGGAGGTAGAGACCATTCATGACAATCTGGGCCAGGGACATTCGATTATGGTGTGCAAAGTAAAACGCTAATAACTCAAAAATATATGTTACGTTCTGAAATTGAAGAGAAGGTAAAGGAATTCATGATAGAAGACTTTGAGGTCGATGAAGAGAAGATCACACCAGACGCCCGTCTGCGTGAGGATCTGGGCATCGATAGCCTTGACGTAGTTGATATCATCGTCCTTGTCAACAAGATATTCGGTTTCCGCATCAAGTCAGAAGAGATGGCTGGCATGGAGACCCTGTCACAGTTCTGTGATTTCATAGAGCAACGTACTACCCGCTAACGTGTGATCATGGCCGAAGAGTTAGCGCATGACAAATGGAGGGGTACCACGGGAGGAATGCCCTGGATGCAGCGTTCGCTTGTCCGCATCCTTGGATGTGTGGATCAGCGTGTGGTGTATGCTTTTGTGGCACTCATCGTTCCTTTCTACATGCTCCTGTCTCATCAGGGGTATCTGGCGCAGTATCGGCTGTTCAGGTGCAGGTTCGGTGAATCGTGGTGGAGAGCTTTCTGTCATGTGTATGTCAATCATTATCGCTTCGGACAGATTATTGTAGATCGCTTTTCGATGTACGGAGGGAGGCGATTCAAACTTGAGATGGATGGATATGAGGAACTCTGGAAGAAACTGGATGCCCAGCCAGATGGCTTCATTCAGATGAGTTCGCATATCGGGAACTATGAGCTGGCAGGCTATTCGCTGAAGAGTGAAACGAAGCTGTTTCACGCCCTGGTCTTTATGGGCGAGACGGAGACGGTGATGAAGAATCGCAGCAAGGTATTCAGCCCCAATAATATTAAGATGGTGCCAGTAATGCCAGATATGTCGCATATCTTTACTCTCAATTCTGCCTTATCTGAAGGTGGTATTGTGAGTATGCCGGCTGATCGTATCTTTGGATCACAGAAAGCACTGAAATGTCAGTTCCTCGGACAAGAGGCAAATTTTCCGTTAGGACCTTTTTCATTAGCTGTGTCCCGTGACTGCGCTGCATTGGCAGTCTTTGTTATGAAGAAAGATTGGCAGACCTATCACATCTCCATTCATGACCTGCGTGAGGGTTACAGGAATCTTTCATCGGAACAGTTGTCAAAGAAATCCTTGCGTCAGCAGGCTTTAGCCGATGAGTTTGCTCGCCAGTTGGAGGTGATAGTACACAGGTATCCTACGCAGTGGTTTAATTATTTCGATTTCTGGCAATAGAATAATCATGACCGATCAAGAGTTTCTTCAGATACCCATTGACAGCCTGTTGCCTCAACGGGAACCGTTCATTATGGTGAGCCAACTGCTTCATTATGATGATGTGGTGACCATCACACGCTTTTTGGTAGAAGCAGACAATCTTTTCTTCCATCGAGGCCATCTGGTGGCAAGTGGACTGATTGAGAATATAGCACAAACATGTGCTGCACGCATAGGTTACATCAACAAATATATCCTCCACAGGGACGTGAACATTGGCTACATTGGCGCTGTCCGTAATCTGATCATACATCAGTTGCCAGAGTCAGGTGTTATGCTTGAGACGCGTATTGAGGTGAATGGATCCTCGTTCGGCATCACAATGGCTCACGGAGAGATTCATCTGACGGATGGAACTCTTGTAGCAGAAGGGGATATGAAGATAGCCTTGAGCGAGAAGACCGTGTGAGTAGAGATTAAATAATAACAGTAGAGCATTGTGGTAGTAAAAATAGCCGATAACATATTGTCGCCACTCGGGCAGACAACCTCCGAAAACGTACGTTCTGTGAAAGAGCAACGTTCGGTATTGGCGTTGCACCATCTTTGGGATATTCCAGATTCTTTCATGGCTTCTCTCTTCGAACCTGGACAACTGGAGGAGCATTCCTATGAAGGAGCTCTCCGGCAGTCCATAGCACAGGCATTGAGTCAGGTGGATTTGGATGTCACATCAACAAAGACGGTACTGATACTCTCTTCTACAAAGGGGCAGACTACAGGAACCGATGGCGAACTGATGGGAGTGACTGCCAGCAGGCTCGCCAGACACTTTGGAATCACTTCCATGCCGATAACCGTATCCAATGCCTGTATCAGCGGTCTTTCAGCACAGATTCTGGCAAAGCGACTGTTAGATATGGGAGCGTATGACGTGGCTATTGTGGCTGGATGTGACATTCAGAACAAATTTATCGTTTCGGGTTTCCAGTCGTTTCATGCCATGTCTGAAGAACCTTGTCGTCCATTCGATGAAGACCGTTACGGGCTCAATCTTGGAGAGGCAGCAGCTACCATCATCTACCAGCGAACGGAACAATCCGTGCCTGACCAGTGGATGATTACCCGGGGAGCTGTCCGGAATGATGCATTTCATATCTCTGGTCCTTCCAAGACGGCAGAGGGTTGTTATCGTGCATTGCGTAAGGTTATGGATGGCGTTTCGGCCGAACAGCTTGCATGTATCTCGGCACATGGAACGGCAACGCTTTATAATGACGATATGGAATCACGTGCCATCAGCCGAGCTGGACTTTCAGATGTTCTGGTGAGTGGACTGAAAGGCTATTACGGCCATACAATGGGTGCAGCGGGACTGCTTGAGACTATTCTGACCATGCACGCCATTGATGAGGGCTGGGTACCCGGTACAAGAGGCTATGCTGCAGGAGGTACTACTTGTGAACTTTTTGTATCTGCAGCACATGTGCCTACAGAGAAACGCCAGTTTGTCAAAATGATGTCAGGATTCGGCGGATGCAATGCTGCAGCCCTATTTAAGAAGGGAGATGAGGTATGAGACAGTTAGCCACAATTCATATTACCACTAGTCAGGTGGTGCTCAATGATCAGCCGATCAGTGTAGGTCCTGCTGAAGGAAAGCAGATGCTGACGGCACTCTACAAGCAGCATGTGGGTGACTATCCCAAATTCTACAAGATGGATCCGCTGTCTCAACTTGGTTTTATTGCCTCTGAACTGCTGATCAGAAGTCTTGGAGAGCCTGCATCCGAAGCGCGAGAAGACCGTGCTATAGTTTTGCTGAACCGCAGCGCATCCCTGGCAGCAGATGCGCGGTATGAGGAGACAATCCAGGCGGGCGATAACTACTTCCCGAGCCCAGCAGACTTTGTCTATACTTTGCCCAATATCGTAACCGGAGAGGTAGCCATCAGGCATCATTATCATGGTGAGACCACCTTTCTGGTTGTGGAACACGAAGTGGAAGAAACCCTTCAGATGCTCCTGCGTCAGGCATTGCTCGATGAGATGACGCAATCTGTGCTTGGAGGCTGGCTTGAATGTTCTGATCCGTATCATTTCGAGGCAAAGCTTGGCATTTGGGCCAACGAATAAAAAGAAGATATAGATAACATACGAGAATAAGATGTCACAGGTGTTTTCATTATTACCACTGGCTGTAGTGCAGGCAATCCTTTTGTCCGCCGGTCAGGTTTTGGTCAAGATAGCTCTGCAGCACATGCCCAAGGCAGAGTTCACCTGGGACTTCGTCTCGTCACAGCTTACCAATTGGTGGTGGCTGGCATGCGGCATCAGTTTTGCTGGAGCCACATCCCTTTGGGTATATATACTGAAACATTATCCTTTCAGTCTGGCTTATCCTCTTTCTTCTATGGCATATATTTTTGGCATGATTGCTGCCATGGTGATTTTTCATGAGGAGATATCCACTTCAGCCTGGATAGGTATCTGCCTGATAATGCTTGGCTGCTATTTTGTGGCGCACTGATATTTATGATTTTCCTTAACACCCTATATACGATAGTTTCCAAAATTGAGCAGAATGGCAATGCTGTAGGTTACCAGATCCGTCTGATGCCTGAAAGTGTTGTGTTCGCAGCCCATTTCCCCGGAGAGCCTATCCTCCCAGGTGCATGTATCGTGCAGATAGTACTGGAACTATGTAACTCATGGAAGGGTCAGGTGATGGAAATTGTCAAGGTCGGAAATCTGAAATTCCTCTCAATCATCTCACCACAGGAGGTGCTGGACCTTCAGATAAATCTTGAGTGTAAGTCGCAAGAGGAAGATGCCATGCAGATAAAGGCAGAAATCACTGACGGAAGTAAGGAATATAGCAAGATGTCATTGACCCTGAAGATTCAAGAATAGGTATGGATGTACGGCAAGAACTCAAGCAACTGAACGTCTGCGTGATCGTTCCCACCTACAACAACCGGGGCACGGTGTTGCAGGTGCTGGATCGTCTCCGTCCATTCGCATCGGATATTCTCGTGGTAAATGACGGATCGACCGATGATACACTTGCACTGCTACAATCCTATCAGGAAGGATGTCAGTCAGAAGAATCAGAGGGAGATAGCCTGCCCGTTTCACTGTACATAGAGACATACGAAAACAATCAGGGCAAAGGTCATGCTTTGCGATGTGGATCCCGTAGAGCATTAGAATTAGGATTTGACTATGCTATAACCATCGACTCCGATGGTCAGCATTATCCTGAAGACTTGCCGCTGTTTGCCGAGCAGTTGAAGAGTTGTCTTCTGAAAGGAGAGAAAGAGGTGCTAATAGTAGGCAACCGCAAGCTGCATCAGGAGAATATGCCGGGAGGGAATACCTTTGCCAACTATTTCTCTAATTTCTGGTTCATGCTGCAGACCTGGCAATACCTGCCAGATACCCAGACAGGCTATCGTCTCTATCCTCTGCACCATCTGCGAGGCCTTTCCTTGCTGACTGCGCGTTATGAGGCAGAACTTGAACTGCTTGTCCTGTCGGCATGGCATGGCGTTAAGTTGGTATCGGTGCCCATCCGTGTCTATTATCCACCTCAAGGTGAACGGGTCACTCACTTTCGCCCTTTCTGGGATTTTGCCCGTATCTTTGTGCTCAATACGGTGCTCTGTGTGCTCTGTGTGCTGTATGGATGGTGGATGCTCCTTTGGCATAGAGTTATCAGGAGCAAACGGACAGCTACGATCTATGCCTTCACGATCTTTCTGTTGTGTGCTGGTTTTGGTGCCATACCTACGGCTCTGTTCTATCGGCTGGTCTGGCCTCATGATGAAAAGAGAAAACTGCAGTTCCATCAGTGGTTATGTAATTTCTTCCGATGGAGTGCAATCCATATACCTGGGGTGACTATCCGTCTGAATAATCCAGAGGGAGAAGATTTCTCCAAGCCAGCTATCATCATCTGTAATCATCAGTCGCATCTGGATCTGCTCTGTACACTGATGCTCTCTCCTCGCATCGTGGCCATGACCAATCAGTGGGCTTGGAATTTTCCCCTTTATGTGCCGGTGATCCGCTATCTGGAATTCTATCCTGCGGCAGATGGACTGGAGACGTGCGAACAGAAGATTGCCTCCTTGCTTGAGCGCGGCTATTCGGTGCTGATCTTTCCAGAAGGAACCCGTTCAGCTACCTGTGAGGTGTTAAGATTCCATCGTGGTGCCTTTTATTTGGCGCAACGTACCGGAGCAGACCTCCTGCCTGTTTATCTTGATGGTCCTGGCAGAGTATTGCCAAAGACCGATTTTACACTTTATCCCGGTCAGATAACCGTTGAGGTTGGTAAACGCACTTCAGCGGGTGATACTTCGATGGGCGAGACCTATCAGCAGCAGACGCGAGCCTGGCGCAAACAGTACGAACAAAAGATTGCCTCAATGCGGCCATTCTAAATATGTTATGCAGAAGAGTGTTATCATAATCGGGGCAGGTCTGGGCGGTCTTTTTACGGGAGCTTTGCTGGCGCGAAATGGACTGAAGGTAACTGTCGTTGAGAAGAATCATATTGCAGGAGGAGGCCTGCAAACCTTTCGCCGTTATGGACATACGTTCGAGACAGGCATGCACATTGTTGGCGGATTTCAGCCTGGCGGTACATTGCACAGGATCTGCCGTTATCTTGGCATCTTGGATCAGCTGGACCTGATAAAGATGCCAGAAGATTGTCTTGCGGAGGTAATTTGTGCGCTGGATGGTACACATTATTATATTCCACAAGGTCGTGCAGCCTTTACAGATTATCTGATCAGTCTTTTTCCACAGCAAGAGCAAGGCATCCGCCGGTATGTTGATTCAATCTATCAGATAGCCGGTGAGATTGACCTCTTTAATCTTCGGAGTTCCTCTTCACCCGAGGTATTGGAGCGATATGATATCCCGGTGGATACCTATCTGAAGCAGTTCACTTCGGATTCGAGACTTCTCTGCCTTTTGGCATTCCTGAAGATGCTGTATGGCGGAAGCGGAAACACACCAGCTTATATACATGCTTTGATTCATGTCTTATATCTGAACGGGACTTATATGTTCGGGCAGAGCAGTCAGCAGTTGGCCGATGTCTTGATGCAGATAATCCGTTCGCATGAGGGTGAGGTTATCACAGGAAGAGAAGTGGAGGATATCCGAATAGAAAACCGGAGTGTCGCCTACATCGGACTGAAAGGAGGGGAGAGGCTGACGGCTGACCTATATGTATCTTCTCTTCATATCAATCAGCTGATGAGACTGTGCGGTGATGAAGCCTTCTCACGGGCAACAAAGAGCAGGATACAGACTATTCATAACAGTTGCTCAGCATTCAAGGTGTACTATGAGATCAAACCTGGGGCATTCCCGTTGCTGGACTCGCCTGTCTTCATTAATGGAGATACTGAACGTGTATGGATTTCACTACATCAAGAGGATATGTGGCCAAAAGAAATGGCACTGTTCATGACCAGTCAGCAGCAGAACGCCGCTGGACATCACATGCTGATGGCAATGTGTACGATGCCATTTGAAACTGTAGAAGAATGGCATGAGAGTAAATTAGGAGCACGTCCAGAGGCATATTTGCGCTGGAAGGAAGACCAAATGGCACGGGTTACGAGTTTCATTGAGGCACAGTATCTTGGTTTTGCGCAGTCGGTAGTGTCATGTTTTGCTTCTTCTCCGCTCTCTTTTCGGGACTGGTTGGGGGCGCCTGAAGGTAGTATCTTCGGACTTCGCAAGGAGGCAGGCAGCCTGCTGACTTCACAACTACCCGTACGTTCTAAAGTGGACAATCTGTTCCTTACCGGGCAGTGTATTAACTTGCATGGCATCTGTGGTGTGCCTCTTACGGCAATCCAGACAGCCGAGGCAATATTGGGACAGAACAGCATCCTGGATGCTATACACCAGTCGGAAAAAGAATTATGAGAATGAAAAAAGTTTTTATACTGGTATGGCTGCTGATTTCTTTGTCAGTCCTAACCGTTAAGGCGCAGAAACTGGTGCCATTTCTGGTGACAGATGCAGAAGGACCGACCCCTGCAGTGATTGTCTGCCCGGGAGGTAGTTATTCTTGGCTGGATTGGGATACAGAGGGCGTGGGAGTGGCTGAATGGTTACAGTCAGAAGGGATCTCAGCCTTTGTACTGAAGTATCCGGTGCAAGGTGTGCTCTCCTTTTGGAGCCACTATCGCTACCTCTTCCGTGGTCATCAGTATCCTGATGCCATTGAGGCCCTACAGCAAGCTATCGTGCAGGTCAGGCTTAAGGCAAAAGAATATAATATCGATCCCGATTGTCTTGGCGTGATGGGTTTTTCGGCTGGAGGACATCTCGTAGCCTCAGCAGGAGAGTTCTTTCAGACCAAAGAGGAACGGCCAGACTTTGTGGTGCCGGTCTATCCTGTGGTGACATTAAGAGAAAATCCTTGGGTACATAAGCGGTCACGCAGAGCTCTCCTTGGAGAATATCGTAAGCGCAAGCAGGTATGGCGGGACAGTCTTTCGCTCGAACTGCATGTGCGTCCGGATATGCCACCGGTCTTTTTGGTTAATTGTGTGGATGACCCTATTGTTCATTATCACAATTCAGAGATGCTTGATTCTGCCCTCACCGTACAGGGTGTGCCGCATGAGTATCATCAGTATCAGACGGGGGGACATGGCTTTGGTGCAAGTGAAGCCAAAGCCAGTAAGGAATGTATTGCATGGAAGGAAGCTTTCATCCAATGGATAAACAGATTAAGAAATGAGTGAGAATAACAAGTTCGATGATATCCGTCCCTATTACGAGGAGGAAATTCCTGCTGCTATGAAACGCATAGCAGCCAGTGATGGATTCCCCCTGATAGCGTCGTACATTTTTCCTGACCGAACAATTCAGGAGTTGCGTGCGATGGTATCACAAATCTCGACGGTAGCTGAATTTCAGTCAAAGGTGATGACGGAGTTCAATCATCAGGTCATAGAGCGAAGCATCGATGAATTCACCATTGAGGGAATGCATCGACTAAAGAAGGATACACCTTACCTTTACGTCTCAAACCATAGGGATATCGTACTTGACTCGAGTCTCTTGCAGTATCAGCTCTATCTGAACGGTTTTGAGACTTCAGAGATTACCTTCGGTGCCAATCTGATGTCCGGGCCGCTGATTATTGATATTGGCAAGTCGAATAAGATGTTCAGAGTGGAACGCGGTGGAACCCCAAAAGAGTTTTATCGCTGTTCATTGCACCTGTCAGAGTATATTCGTCACGTCATTCTTGACAAGCGCTCATCTGTATGGATTGCACAGAGGAACGGACGTACTAAAGACGGACGTGACCGTACGGATCAGGGTATCATCAAGATGTTCGGTATGAGCCGGAGTGATGATAAGATTGAGTCCTTGTCCGAATTGAACATAGTGCCGGTCAGCATCTCGTACGAATGGGAATCATGTGACTATCTGAAGGCCTTCGAACTTTATATGAGCCGTCAGCAGAAATACATCAAGCGTCCAGGTGAGGACGTCACAAGTATCTTGGCTGGCATCATGCAGGAGAAGGGCAGGGTGCATATTGAGATTTGCCCTGCCATTGACAAGAGTGAGCTGATGGCACTCTCATCTCTCACGCAGAATGATTACAATCAGCAGGTGGCGCGGCTGATAGATAATCGCATCAATAGCCATTATATGCTTTGGCCAAACAATTACATAGCGCATGATCTGCTTTATGGACAAATGCTTTATCGTGACCACTACACCAAGGAGCAGAAAGAGGCTTTCCTTGACCATCTCTCCATCCTTGACCAGATGGCACAGAAAGAGCAATATGCTGTGACCGATCTGGATGCGTTGCATGAGATCTTCCTGGGCATCTATGCCTACCCTGTAGATAGTAAGATGATGTAAACAGAAAATTAGATGAAACTCTTCCTGCGATTATATGACTATTTTCATACCCGGCAGTCCAGATTATGGGCGTTGCTGGCTATTGTGGTAGCCGTATTGTGCGCTCTTGTCTCAAGAATCGATTATAAGGAGGACATCACAGACTTCATGCCTTTCGATGAAGAGTACCGTAAGGCTATGCAGGTCTATCAGGAGGTTGCAGCTGGTAATAGGATTGTAATGCTGTTCGGAACAGAGGATACGACACGTACCGATCAGGACTACATCACCGCTGGCGTGGCACGGTTTGGTGAGGTGCTGGCAGAAAAAGATACAGCACAATGGATTACTGACTGGCATCCGCAGATTGACGTGACGCAGGTGCTGGATGTATTCAGTTTCATCTATGAGAATCTCCCTATCTATTTAGATGAGGTGGATTATCGACAGCTGGATAGCCTGATGGTTGCTGATCCTGATTTTGTGCTGCATAAGTTGCAGAGTGATTATGAGCAGATAGGATCCATGTCAGGATCTTTCATGCAGCCGATGATTGAGAATGACCCATTGGGAGTGGGTATTCGGATGGCCTCCGTACTCCGACAATACCAGCCGGAATTGCAGTATGAGCAGTATGACGGTTATGTCTTTACTCCAGACCAGAAAAAATGTCTGGTTACCATTTCTTCAACCTTTGGCAGTAGTGAGACCAACGGAAACGCAAAGTTGATGAACCTGCTCAACGAAACACTGTCACAGGTGAAAAGCGAAGCGTCGTGCAGTCAGCTTGATGTCTGTTTTATCGGTTCTCCTGTCATAGCTGTTTCCAATGCCTCCCAGATCAAGCATGATAGTATTCTTGCTGTGGTGGTATCTGCCGTCTTAATATTAGCTCTGCTCTTCTATGCATTCCGGAGTTTCAGTTCATTGCTCCAGATTGCAATGGCTACGGGATTTGGGTTCCTCTTTGCGTTAGGCATCTTGGGAATATTTCTTGATACATTATCTATTATAGTATTGGGAATTGCCTCTATCATCATAGGAATTGCCGTCAATTATCCACTGCATTTCCTTTGTCACATGCAGGAGGTTTCCCAGCCTCGCACCACTTTGCGTGAACTGGTGACACCGCTTTTCATCGGAAATGTCACTACTGTGGGAGCTTTCCTGACATTAGTACCTCTTGATGCCGTAGCTGTTCGTGATCTGGGATTGTTTAGCGCATTGATGCTGGTAGGAACCATTATCTTTGTGCTCGTTTTCATGCCGCATATACCTTTGCTCCCGCAGAGGCTGATTACTTCTGAATCGGCACAGCAGGGATCAGACGGAGTTTCTCGCTTTGAGGAAAAGCTGATCCGTACGCCGATGACAGTTCTCAGTTTAGGTATTGTTACCGTTCTTTTGGGATGGTTTAGCCTGCAGACCAGCTTTGATTCGGATCTGAATCATATCAACTATATGACAGATCGTCAGCGTGAGGACCTCCGTTATCTCGCCTCGCTTCAGGGAGAGTCACAGGGAAGCACAGTCTTTGTCTCAACATCAGCCAATACGGCAGAAGAGGCAATCTGTGCTATGGAGAAGCTGGTACAGAGTGTCAGGGAAGAGGGGAATGATTCGCTTTTCCTGCAAGCCCGCAATCCAATAGAGCTGATTCCGTCAAAGGAGATGCAGCAGAGACGACTGGAGGCATGGCACAATTTCTGGAACCGGTATGGTTACGGGGATGGATTGAGTTTAGAATTCCGGGAGAAGGCGGAGAGCATAGGATTCTCTCCTGAGGCTTTTGCACCATTCGAGTCATTACTCATAGGATCTTTCACTCCACTTGAGTACGAGGATTTTGAACCACTCACCAGTACAGTACTCTCCGGCATGGTTCAGAAGGGTCAGCTAGTGGCACAGTATCTTGTCCCGAATAACACAGGTTCAATGAAAGAATCTGACCTTCCGTCTGCAAGTCGTGTCAAAGAGGTGGAACAGTTGTTTGAGCGATCTTTGCCTTCTGCTGATGCAAGAGTGGCAGAATATCACATTTTTGATCTTGCATCACTGAATAGCCGAGTGTCTGATGCTCTGTCAGACAACTTCAATTACATAGGTTTAGCTTGTAGTGTAATAGTCTTCATGTTCCTATGGTTTTCGTTCCGACGCATTGAACTGGCTTTGATAGCTTTCCTCCCCATGGTTATCGGATGGATCTGGATATTGGGCATGATGGAATTGTTCGGTATTCAGTTCAACATTGTGAATGTCATCCTTGCCACGTTCATATTTGGACAAGGAGATGACTATACAATATTTATCACAGAGGGTTTGATCCGAGAATACAAGGAAGGTAGAAAGATCCTGATCAGTTATCATCGCAGTATCTTGCTGTCAGCCCTGATTATGCTGATTGGTATCGGATCACTCATCCTGTCGAAGCATCCTGCCATGCATTCTTTGGCAGAAGTTACAATCATAGGTATGGCAGTGGTTGTGCTCATGGCGTGGATTTTGCCTCCTATGGTGTTCAGATGGCTGATCAAATATGATGATTCATTAAGAAGATACCTGTCAGCTGAAGCTCATTGACCTGCCTCATATAGAATAAATACTTATCATACATTGTTTATGAAAGAACATATCAAAAGCATCCTTGAAGATGCCCTGCCTTTAGTAGATCTTGATTCAGAACGCCTGTATGACGAACTGGATTCGCTTGGTGTAACCAATATCCTGATGCTTCTTTCGGAAGAGTATAAGGTGGAACTGACCCCAAGAGATGCAACTCCAAAGAATTTGAGAAATCTTGACGCATTGGTAGCACTGATAGAGAAGAAACTGTCAGAGAAATGATCCGCCTGCTCCGTCATCATGCAGAAGTCTATGGACAGAAACCCGCTGTGATTTGTCATGGCGAGCGGTTGTCTTATGTCCAACTGTTTGAAAGTGTCATTAAGGAAGCCTGCCGCCTTCAAGAAGAAGAGAAGGTATGCAAGGGGACAATCTACCAATTTGTTGCCACGCAGGATATCAATTATCTGGTCCGTTTTCTGGCACTTCATGTGATTGGTGCTGTGTGTGTGCCTGTAGATGCTCCGTTGGAACTACCTCAAGAAAAACTACCAGAAGTAAGCGACATTCTATTTACTACCGGATCAACAAGCAAGCCAAAAGGTGTGCTTTTGAGTTTTGATGCTGTGATGGCCGATGCAGAGAATCTGATACAGGCTCATCGTTATCATCAAGCAACCACATTCGTCATCTGTGGACCTGTGCATCATTTCGGCTCGTGGAGTAAAGTGATGCCGACACTTGTAGCTGGTGGCACATTGTTGCTCCTAGATGGATTAAAAGATCTGGAAGCCTTTATCTGTGCGATGGGGTCGGCTTCCCATACTGCTACGTTTCTGGTTCCATCTGCTATTCGCATGATCATGCAGCTTTGTAGTGAAAGACTGGCTTCACTGGCTTCATCAATCGAATTTATTGAGACAGGTGCGGCGCCAATAGCGGCATGTGAGATGGAACAATTGCGGAGACTTTTGCCAAATACACGTCTTTATAATACATACGCATCTACAGAGACGGGAGTGGTGTGTACCTATCCTTTCCATCTGCCTTCAGCTGAACCAGACCGCACAGATCAGTTGTTGTCTGGTGATTGCTTGGAAGGATGTGTCGGACCTGCTATGCGTCATGCACATGTCTGTCTGGACGATGAAGGCCGCATCGTGGTTTCAGGCAGAATGATTATGTCTGGCTACTTGGGAGCATCGGATGGAAATCCGCTTGAGATTGTCACTTCTGATGTTGGTACGTTGGATGAACAGCATCGACTGTACATCATGGGACGTGTCAGTGATTTTATCAACGTGGGTGGTCTGAAGGTTGCTCCTGCCGAAGTGGAAGCTGCAGTGATGTCTATTCCTTGGGTGAAGGATTGTATCTGTATAGCTCATCCGCATCCGATGATGGGACAGGTCCCGGAACTGCTTGTGGTATGCGATGAACAAGTTTATGACAGGAAAGCCATCATTTCTTATCTGAAGGAGAGACTAGAACCCTATAAACTGCCTTTGTTCTATCGGAAAGTAGATCAGATAGCCAAGACATTTAATGGGAAGACAGATAGGAAACATTACCAGATTATTGCAACCTCTTCTCAACAAAAATGAGATTTTGAGTAAAAAAGCGAGCAGAATGGAGTATTCCCCTGCTTAAACTTTGGATACAACGAAAAATAAACTATCTTTGCATTTGTAATGAACGGGATTGGGGGGGGCCAAACCTCGTTATTACGGACAGTATAGATTCATTAATTACTAACAAATATCATAATGGAAGAATTAGTTTTGGAGTTGAAGAACGAGATTATTGAGGCACTAAACCTTGAAGATCTTACTCCTGAAGATATTGACGCAGAAGCTCCACTTTTTGGCAGCGGACTTGGTCTTGACTCTATTGACACCCTTGAGCTTGTGGTGCTTCTTGAAAAGAAATATGGCATCAAACTGAAGGATCCAAAAGAAGGTAAAGAGGTATTCAAGTCAGTCAGCGTGATGGCACAGTTCGTCAGTGACAATCGTACAAAATAAATGATACAAGAATGAAGGCAGAGCAGATATTCATAACAGGGGCAGGCATAGTTTCATCCATCGGTGTGGGCAAAGCAGAGACGCTGACATCGCTAATGGAGGGAAGGACTGGTGTGCGTCAGATGAAATATCTGCCTTCATGTCATCAGGATATCCCGGTGGGAGAGGTGCAGTTCTCGAATGAGGAGATGATGCAGATGCTCGGCATCGGGGATGATCCGTTGATTACCCGTACTGCACTCATTGGTCGGCTGGCTCTCCGTGAGGCTTTAATACAGGCAGACTTATCAGGTGATCAGCTTAAGGATGTTCACTTCATTTCAGCTACAACTGTAGGAGGAATGGACTTGCGTGAACTCTCATTCGCATTGGAAAAAGAATGCGATCAGACACATGCCAAGATAGCAGTTCACAACTGTGGAACTTGTACGGAGATGATTGCCGATCCTTTCGGTGACTTTGCCTCATTATCTACCCTTTCAACCGCATGTTCTTCAGCTACTAATGCTATCCTGACAGGTGCAAATATGCTACGATGTGGACTGGCTGATAAAGTAGTAGTGGGTGGCGCTGAAAGTCTTTCGCTTTTCCATTTGAATGGTTTCAATACCCTCATGATTCTGGACAGGCAGCAATGCAGACCTTTTGACAATGATAGGGCTGGATTGAATCTGGGTGAAGGTGCCGCTTATCTTGTACTTGAGACGGAACAATCTGTCCGAGAACGAGGCATCAAGCCGATATGTGTATTGAGTGGATGTGGAAATGCTTGTGATGCATTTCATCAGACAGCCTCTTCCCCGGACGGAGAGGGAGCTTACCTTGCCATGAAGTCAGCATTGGAAGAAGCAGGTCTTACTCCCCAAGAAATCAGCTACATCAATGCACATGGTACGGGAACCCCTAACAATGATGCCAGTGAAAGCTGTGCCATACGTCGTCTCTTTGGGGAGCAGTATCCTCCAGTGTCTTCTACCAAGTCATTCACGGGCCATACGACGAGCGCTTCTGGCAGCATCGAGGCGGTATTCTGTATGCTTGCATTGGAACATCAGTTCCTGCCTATAAACCTGAATTGGAACAAACCAATGCCAGAAGGGTTGATACCTGTCATGGATGTGCATCCAAAAGTAGAGATTCGTCATATTCAGAGCAATGCATTCGGATTCGGAGGCAATGACTCTTCAATAATCCTTTCCAAATACGAAGTTTGATATGAAGAATCGTGTATACATACAGGCCGCTGAACAAATTTCTATGCAGCAGCCGCTGTCCTTACAATGGATGGAAAGTCCTGAATGCTATGATGGTCAGCTCTATGTGCGTGCCCTGGATCCTGTCTTTAGAAATTATATCTCCGGGAGTGAGGTAAGACGCATGGGAAGCGTCATGAAACGTGCGCTGGTCACTTCGCTGAAGGTATTGTCAGATGCAGGCGTTGAACATCCTGATGCCATCATTACAGGCACATGTTTCGGCTGTATGGAATATACGAATAGGTTTCTCAATGACATGATTGAGAATGGAGAGCAGACACTCAGCCCTACCTTCTTCATGCAGTCAACTCACAATACTGTGGGCTCAACATTAGGAATCTATACCAAGACTCACGGATACAATGCAACCTATTCACATGGAGGAACCAGTTTTGAGCTTGCCGTACTCGATGCGTGGATGCAGATGCAGTTGGGTAAGATCCGAACAGCACTGGTGGGTGGTCATGATGAAATGATAGAATCGTTTTATACTTTGTTCCAGAAAACGAGCTATGTAGGAATTCCTGGTATGGTGCCTTGTGGAGAAGTGTCTGTGTCAATGCTTTTAGCAACCGAAAAGTCAGATAATGCACTATGCGAACTGGCAGGTATCAGTATCTGTCATCGTCCTGCTATTTCTGTTCTGAAACAAAAGATAGAAAAGATGTTGGCAGAGGCAGGTCTGTCTCTGCGTGAAGTTGGTGCCGTAATGACAGGTATCAATGGAAACGAAAAGAATGATGCTGTTTATTATGCCATGATTGATCAGCTCTTTAAGGATAAGCTGATAATGCATTACAAACACTTGTTTGGCGAGAACTTTACCGCCCCGGCATTCTCTTTGTACGCTGCGGCTCACTGTCTGCACCAAGGAGTTGTGCCTTCAGTTCTTTGCGTAGCCGATGCTGGTGGTATAAAAGAAAAGAAAATAGACAACCTCCTTTTAATCAATCAAGAGGAAGGAAAAGATATCTCTTTGATTTTACTGAAACGGGCTCTTTGATTTAGATGATATTGACTTCTGGTTCAATGTCGATTCCGAATTTAGTTTTGACGTCGAGACGTACAGTATCACACAGTTTAATAATCTCTTCAGGAGTAGCCCCACCGAGGTTAACTAGTACAAGGCTCTGCTTTTGATAGACACCAGCTCTGCCTAATGATTTGCCCTTCCAGCCGCACTGTTCGATAAGCCAGCCGGCTGGAATTTTTGTATGTTCTTCGTCCACCACATAATGTGGCATGGCTGGGTAGGATTGGAGTAATTTTTGGAATAGGGAATTCTCTACGACAGGGTTCTTGAAGAAAGATCCTGCGTTTCCAAGAACTTTTGGATCAGGAAGTTTCCCTTCTCGGATACGGATGACTGCTTCACGGACCTCGTGAAGTGTAGGTGTGTCCGTAGGCAAAGACTGCTTAAGACCTGCATATTCCAGATGCAGAATTGGAGTTCGCTGCAGATGCAGGATGATACTGGTGACAATATATCTGCTTTTGGCTTCAGTTTGCTTCAGCAGGGAATGGCGATATGCATATTGCATTTCGTTGCAGGAGAGTCGTCTTTCTATTCCGTCTATTATATCCCAGCAGATAACCTCCTCAACGATATCTTTCATTTCCACACCATAGGCACCGATGTTCTGGACTGCAGCCGCTCCTGCTTCTCCAGGAATTAGCGAGAGGTTTTCGGTTCCATATATTCCCTGTTTGGCACAAAAAGCACACACGTCATCCCAAATGGTGCCAGCCTTTACTTCAAGTAAGCACTGTTCATCGGTGTCCTTCAGAATATTGACTCCACGGGACGTACAATGAAGCACCACCCCTTCATAATTGCCTCGAAACAGGAGATTAGATCCGCTGCCAATATGCCAGAAAGGGAGTTCCCCTAATTGCCGGTTCTGTTCCATCAAAAGTCGGATATCGGGATTCGCAAGAATCTGCTTCAGTTCATCAACGGTATCATATTCTGCAAAAATAGCGGCATTGACCTCCATACCGAAGGTATTATGAGCAGTAAGATTGGCTTGGGGTGTGATTCTAATCATTTGTTTTGTGGTTGATTTATGGGGCAAAGTTAGATAATCTGGCTCATATAAACAAATTTTCTGCTTATTTTTTGTAAAAATAAAGAAAATGCATTATCTTTGCACCGCTATGGTACCCATGAAAAGGCTTGTTTACCTGATAATGGCTTTGATTTTGTGCGTGGCAGCCATGAGCTGTCGCGTTACTAGGCATATACCAGAAGATAGCGCTATAGTCAGTCATACCGAAATCCGTATTGATGGCAAGAAGACTGACCAGTCACAATTACGTATGGCAATGGCACAACGTCCGTATCATCGTACCTTCGGATTTCTGCCTATCGGTACTTGGATTTGGCATAATGATACAACTACCTATTGGCATCGGTTGCGTCAGCGGTTAGGAACGGCTCCTGTTCTGTATGATCAGGCAAAAACTCGTAGAAGCGAGCAGGCAATGAAAAGGGTGATGCAGCAACAGGGATATCTGGATGCAGAAGTGACACATCATACATGGGTGGAGGATCGGAAAGTGAGCGTTACCTACGATATCCGAAGCAATATGGCAAGAAGGTTATCAAAGGTAGAGTATGATACGCAGGATGAGATGTTGCGACAACTGTTAGATTCAACACAGGCTGCCAGCCATCTGCACGCAGGTCAGCTGTTGGATCACAGCCGACTGGAGTCTGAGCGTCAGCGTATCACAACACTCTTCCGTGACTATGGGTTCTGGGATTTCGACAAGGAGAATGTGTCTTACATAGCGGATACGCTCTCCGGTAGGCCGGAGGTGGATTTGACGGTACGCATTTCTGGCAACCACAGACAATGGCATTTCCGTCAGGTGCACTTCATTACGAACTTTAACATACTGACACAATCCGGACAAGATTCCCACATTCAGCATTTCCGGTTGATGGAAGAACCAGGATATGACCTGACCTACAGCGGAGATGAATGCTACATCAGGGATAAGGTGTTGATCAGAAATACTTTTGTCCTTCCAGGCGATAGGTATGCAGAAAGGGCGGTTCGCAACACGTATGCATCTTTGAGCCGTCTGCATATCCTCAAGTACATCAACATTCGCGTTGAGCCGGTAGGAGATACAGATGATCTTGATGTGTTTATCTACCTGACACCACAACCCGCCAATGCCTTGCAGTTCGAACTGGACGGAACGAATACGGCTGGTGATCTGGGTTTCGCCATGGGACTGACTTATCAGCAGCGGAATGCTTTCAGAGGATCAGAAACCTTCACCACCCGACTGAAAGGCAGTTATGAGGCATTGAGCGGCAATGTAGAAAATCTGGTGAACCGACACTATTCTGAATATGCGGCAGAGATGAATCTGGAGTTCCCTCAATTCCTGATGCCCTTGCTCAATGATGCAACCCGTAGGAAAAGCCGTGCTACATCTCTGGTCAAGGCAAGCTTCAGCAGGCAGAGTCGTCCAGAATATACCCGTATTGTTACTCAAGGAGGCTTCGGCTACAAATGGAACAGCCCAGACGGGAAGTCTCGTAATGTATGGGATGTGGCAAATTTGAGTTATGTGTACTTGCCAGAGCAGAGCGAGACTTTCAAGCAGCTTATTGCTAATCTTGGGCCTATCAGTTATAGTTCGTACAGCAGCCACTTTATTTTAAGTATGGACTATACGCTCTATATGGGTAACAATACGCTTACCACCGGCCGACAGCAGCAGACAACCCGAGACTTGTGGTCGCTTCGTATCAATCCTGAGATTGCAGGTAATATGCTTTCTGCTGTCAGTCATCTGGCTGACGTGCGTCAGGCTGACGGACGGTATGCGATATTGAGCCAACCTTTTGAGCAATATGCCAGGTTTGATGTGGACTGGAGTTACAGTCACTATTTGACAGAGCGAAGCAGACTGGCTCTTCATGCCGCAGGAGGTGTGGCAGTACCGTATGGCAACAGTAATGTGATGCCTTTTGAGAAACGGTATTATTCGGGTGGTGCCAATTCAGTAAGAGGATGGTCAGTACGAGAATTAGGTCCGGGACGGTATGCAGGAACCTCGTCATCATTCAACTATTTCAATCAGTGTGGTGATGTGCGTCTGGATGCTTCTGTCGAACTCCGTTCACGTCTGTTCTGGAAGCTTGAATCAGCCCTTTTTGTGGATGCTGGCAATGTCTGGACCATCAAGGAATACGACAGTCAAGCGGGCGGAGAGATTACAAGTGACTTCCTCCGTCAGATAGCATCTTCTTGGGGATTGGGTTTACGTATGGTGACAGACTTTGTAGTCTTACGCCTGGACTGGGGTTTCAAGGCTTATGACCCTTCTGCCAATGCTGATGAGTCCTGGTCTTTGCCACATCCGTTCCGTTCGAATCATAACACATTACATTTTGCAGTGGGATATCCATTTTGAAATCTATGAAAAACGATAACGATCATTCAAAAATTGAAAATGCAATGAAGAAGACGTTTAATGAATTAATGATAGAGACGTTGACCAAGAACTGGAGGCTAAAGTCGCTTTCGAACTATGAAGGTGAAGACTTTACCTATGCGCAAGTGGCAGAGCGAATAGCCCGTTATCACTTGGCTTGGAAAGCCGCTGGTTTGAAGCCAGGAAGCCGTGTAGCATTGTGTGGACGCAATAGTGCAGAATGGTGTATTGGTCTGTTGGCTACTTTCGGTTATGGAGCTGTGGCTGTCCCGTTGCTCAACGAGTTCACACCTGATATGATCATCCGTTTGGTCCAGCACAGTGAAGCCGAGGTGCTCCTTGTAAGCCAGCAGATCAGAAAGTCGCTGGGCGACTATGACTTTGAGACCCAAATGCCTTCGCTCAAAATCTGCATTCTGGAGGAACAGGATATGGTGACAGATTTGTTTGAGCAGGCCTATCCAAACGGATTCTCACAGGATGATATCAAGATGCATGAGCAGACTGCTGAGGAGCTGCTGATGATCAACTATACTAGTGGAACCACGAGTGAGCCAAAGGGTGTAATGATACCACAGCGAGCCATCTGGAGTAATATGGCATTTGCGCAGGAGGTATTGCCTAACCTTAGTGCTGGTATGGAGGTTCTGTCCCTGTTGCCCACTGCCCATCTTTATGGAATGTCATTCGAACTGCTCTATGAGTTTGTGGTAGGTATCCATGTCACTTTCATCAACAAGGCACTGACGCCAACACTCATCCTAAAGGCGCTGAAGGATGTGCGCCCGCATCTGGTGGTGGTGGTTCCTATGCTGATAGAGAAGATTGTGCGTAAGGGCATCATGCCACAATATAATGAGACGAAGATTAAGATGGTGCGTCAGTTGCCATTTGTAAGGAATTACGTCAACCGTAAGTTCCGTGACGGCTTGATGGAGGCTTTGGGTGGCCGACTGTATGAGGTAATTATTGGCGGTGCAGGTCTGAACACCGAGGTCGAACAGTTGCTCAAAGAGATTCACTTCCCATTCACTGTCGGCTATGGTATGACAGAATGCGCACCAATCATTGGTTATGCCGACTGGCATGACTTCGTACAGCAGTCATGCGGAAAGCCGGCTCCACGTATGGAGGTAAAGATTGACAGTATGGATCCTCATAACGTGCCAGGTGAGATTCTGACCCGAGGCATGAATGTGATGCTGGGTTATTACAAGAACGAAGAGGCTACCCGACATGCCATTGATGAAGAGGGCTGGCTTCATACGGGCGATATGGGCGTGATGGATACCATGGACAATATCTTTATCCGCGGTCGTATCAAGAATATGCTGCTCTCCCCATCCGGTCAGAATGTATATCCAGAGGAGATAGAGGCTGTAGTTGATTCACAGCCTTATGTATTGGAGAGTGTTGTAGTGCAGCGTGAACATCGGTTAATAGCTTTGATCTATCCTGATCGTCAGTTAGCACAGAAGGCAGGCTTAAGTAATGATGAAGACTTGATGAAGTATTACCACTCACGCCTGAAAGAAGTGAACCGCAGTTTCCCTGTCTATGCACATGTCAATGACGTAGAACTGGTAGAGGTGGAGTTTGAGAAGACACCAAAGAAGTCTATCAAGCGATTCTTATATAAATAATTTATGTTTCGGAGCTCCGAAACTTGAATTAAACTAGATTATTCAACTAACAGAAAAATTCATTTATAAACATTAGCACTTATGAAAAAGATTTTTTTTACCCTTTGTATAGCAGGAGCGGGTTTCGGTTTGAACGCACAGTCAGCATTCGTAGTAAGTCCTGGCTTCATGGAGAATGGCGATGTCCTTGCCCTGTTGGGTGAGCGTATGTCAGCCAACCAGCAGTTTGTGGCAGGCAGCAACCAGATGCTTCAGGTACCTGCCCTCTGGAACTCAGTGACAGATGAACTGGTCATGATCATTGAGAATGACACCGCTATCTTTGATGACGGTGAGGGTGGTACCATTGAGTCAACAGAGCAGAAGACAGGTGCTTTCCATGCTGTGAACAACGATGGTCTGGCAGTGGGCGAACTGGTAGGTGCAGACTATGTATCGCATGCTATTCTGTATAATTCAAACGAAGGTTCTTACACCATTCTTTCTGAGCAGCCAGAAGACGCTGGCAATAGCGCTTATTCAATTACTGCAGATGGACAGGTGATAGTAGGTTATCACTTTGATGCTGATTGGGTGACCCATGCATGCGTCTGGACAGATGGTGGTAAGACACGTACCGACTTGGCTTGGCCGAATGAGGAGGAGTTGGGCTTCAAGATTGATTATGCCTCTGCTCGCCTGGTTTCAGCTGATGGTAGTGTGATTGCAGGATATGCTCAAGACTGGAACTCTGGCTCATGGGTAGCTATGACCTGGAACCTTGAGAATGGTGAGTATGTACCACAGGTGATCTCAACACCATTCTATCAGCCACTTGAGTGGAACGATAACGGACCAGTGATTCCTGCTGATCCAAAGCCATTCCAGCAGTTCGAACCTCTTCAGATCAGTGCCAATGGTGAGTGGCTTTCACTCATTGTTAAGGCATTCTCTGACCCTACCGATTGGGATAATATGCCATACATTCAGGCTGCTCGTCTGAACCTCAAGAGTGGTGTATTGGAAGTGCTTGATAATAATGGTGAACAGGAAGGTCCAGAGATGTTCGGTATTGCTAACGATGGTACTTCTGTAGGCCGTATGAATGGCGAGTTCGATTTCGAGACCTGGTCACAGCCAGTGGAGGGTGTAATCTGGAAGGCAGGTGAGACCCAGTTGACCAAGCTTACAGATATCTTCCCAGAAGATGACTATCTGACATTCCAGAC
The DNA here is from genome assembly GCA_045617885.1 of Bacteroidales bacterium. Lineage (GTDB taxonomy): Bacteria > Bacteroidota > Bacteroidia > Bacteroidales > UBA3663 > Liminaster. The sequence continues at coordinate 26,694 of JAZLJN010000079.1, forward strand.
CTCTTATGCCCTCTGCGACATTTCTGCTGACGGACATTATCTGCTTGGCTATGCTCAGGACGAGGAGTTCGATCAGACTACTTTCATTGCTGAAATGCCAGGCTTCGAAGTCGCAATTGAGCGTGTTGAGCTTCAGCACGGTGATGCTGTGGCTTATGACCTGAACGGACGTAAAGCTTCAGCTGATGCTAAAGGCCTTGTGATTGTCAACGGCGTGAAAAGCATCCGTAAATAAATAGTCCAAGTTTCCATAAACTCGCCCTAAATCTCAATTAAATGGATGCCAGACGTCTTGGCGCCGATTTCATAATCGAGAAATGGATGCCAGACGTCTAGGCGCCGATTTCATGATTGAGAAATGGATGCCAGACGTCTTGGCGCTGATTTCATAATTGAGAAATGGATGCCAGAGGTCTTGGCGCTGATTTCATGATTGAGAAATGGATGCCAGAGGTCCTTGACGCCGAGTTTATATTAAATAATAGTTAAGTAGTCAATCAAAAATAGTGTATCATCATGCGCGTCATTATTAATCCAGATTACGCATCTCTCTCAAAGTGGGCAGCTAATTATGTAGCTGCTAAAATCAATGCTGCTAACCCAACAGCAGAGCACCCATTCAAACTGGGTTGCCCTACAGGTAGTTCTCCATTAGGTCTTTATAAGGAACTGATTGCTCTTAATAAAGCAGGCAAGGTATCTTTCCAGAATGTGGTTACATTCAATATGGATGAATATGTAAATCTCCCAGAGGAACACCCAGAGTCTTACCATTCATTTATGTGGACCAACTTCTTCAGCCACATTGATATCAAGAAAGAGAATGTACACATCCTCAATGGTAATGCTCCAGACCTGGAAGCAGAGTGCGCTCAATATGAGGAGGCTATCAAGGTAGCTGGCGGTATCGACCTCTTTATGGGTGGTATCGGTCCAGATGGCCATATTGCTTTTAACGAACCAGGTTCTTCTTTGGTAAGCCGCACTCGCGTAAAGACACTTACCACAGATACTATCATTGCTAATTGCCGTTTCTTTGACAATGATGTGAACCTCGTGCCAAAGACAGCTCTTACCGTAGGTGTAGGTACCGTCATGGATGCCAAGGAGGTGCTTATCGTATGCAATGGTCATAACAAGGCACGTGCTTTGCAGCATGGCATCGAGGAGGGCGTATCTCAGATGTGGACCATTTCTGCCCTTCAGCTTCATCCTCACGCTATTATCGTATGCGATGAGGCAGCCTGTGGTGAACTCAAGGTGGATACCTATAAGTATTTCAAAGATATCGAGAAGAATAATCTCTAATCAATGGCAAGGAAACTAACCATTCAGGAAATCGCTGCACTGGAGTCACAGTCATGTATGGCCGAGGACTGGAATCTGATTGAGGTTGCAGATGATTTCGAACCGAAATATATTCGTAATGTAGAATTCTTTGGTCAGGTAGTACTCGGCAGTCTTAGCGGAGTACAGAACCTGACTGAGGGTTTCTCGAAACATTGCGGCATTCATAATGCTACGCTTCGTAATGTTACCATCGGTAATAACTGTCTGATAGAGAACATCCGCGGATATATCAGTAACTACGTGATCGGTAATGATTGCGTCATCTCGAATGTCGGCACGATTGAGACTACAGCCAATGCCTCTTTCGGTGAGGGAACGGTTATCTCGGTACTCAACGAGGTGGGTGATGGCAACGTCATGATCTTTGACGGACTCAATTCACAGCTTGCATCCCTGATGTGCAAGTATGAACAGGATGTGGAGTTTACGACAGCTGTACGAGGAATAATTCAGAAGTATATCGATGCTAAACGCAAGAATACGACCTGTGGTACTATTCATAACCGTGTCCGGATAATCAATACGGGCAAGATAGAGAATTGTCATATAGGTAGTAATTGTGTGATAGAAGGCGCATCGCTTCTCTGTGAATGTACCTTGAAGAGTATCCCCGAGGCTATCGTGCATATCGGAACGGGTGTAATCATTGAGAGTTGTGTGATCTTCAATGGTTCTACCATTTCCAATAACGCCAAGCTGGAGCGTTGCTTTGTGGGTGAGGCTTGTAAGATTACGGATGGCTTTACGGCTGAGAGTTCTCTGTTCTTCGCCAACAACTATATGTCGAATGGTGAGGCTTGTGCTGCTTTCTGTGGTCCATTTTCGGCAAGTCACCATAAGTGCTCTCTGCTTATTGGTGCGGAGTTCTCCTTCTATAATGCAGGTTCGAATACCAACTTCTCTAATCATGCGTATAAGATGGGACCTCTGCACTGGGGTACACTCGAACGTGGCACAAAAACAGCTTCTGGCTCCTATATCCTCATGCCTGCCAAGATTGGTACATTCTCGGTATGTTTTGGCAAGTTGATGCACCATCCAGATACCCGAAAGCTGCCTTTCTCTTATCTGATAGCTTACGGTGAGGATATGTACATCATACCAGGACGTAACCTTACGACTGTAGGCCTTTACCGTGATATCCGCAAGTGGCCAAAGCGCGACAAGCGTCCAGCAGGTGGTAAGAACTCCATCGTGAACTTTGACTGGCTCTCTCCATTCTCTGTGGGAGGTATCATGGTGGCAAAGCGTACACTTGAAGCCCTGCTTGAGGTGTCAGGTGACGTGGAGAGCTACAACTATCATGACTATGTTATCAAAAACTCTTCGCTCAAGAAGGGTATCAAGTACTATGACATAGCCCTTCGTATCTACATGGGTGCTGTGATGAAGCGTCATCGTCTGGAGCAACCTCGCAGCAGTGTAGGAACTGGCAAGTGGAGCGACCTCTCTGGTATGCTCATACCTCGGACAGAGGAGATTCGCATAGTTCAGGCTATCAAGGATGGTACACTCGATAATGTCAATGCCATTCGTGATGAGTTCCTCATGGTTCATGAGAACTATAATGAATACAGGTGGGCATGGTCATACCGTCTGATATGTGAATATTACGGACTCAGCACCATTACTCCGGAAGATGCTTTGCGCATTCAGGAGGATTATATTAAGGCTCGTCGTGCATGGATAGCCGAGATACGTAAGGATGCCGAGAAGGAATATGCTCTTGGAGATGTGGCTCCAGAAGTTTTGAATGACTTCTTGGGTCAGTTGGACAAAGAGGTCGATTATGAGACTCTCCTGAAATACGATATGTGATAAGTCATACAATACATTCATGATGAATCCTGTATTAGCCATCGTCGTTCCTTGCTTCAAGGAAGAGGCTGTCTTACCGGAGACAACCCGCCGTCTCACGGAGATTGTGAAAGATCTCATTTGTGAGTCATTAGTGTCAGAGAAAAGTTATATCCTGTTTGTCAATGACGGCAGCAGAGATAATACTTGGCCTCTGATAGCTGAATACCACAGGCAGAATCCTTATGTGTGCGGTGTGAATCTTGCTGGTAACGTTGGGCACCAGAATGCCTTGGTGGCAGGACTGACGGTGGCTTGTGCTCATTCGGATATTATGGTGTCAATAGATGCCGACCTTCAGGATGATGTTCGTGTGATACGTGACATGGTCATAAAGTATAGAGAGGGTTGCGACATCGTATATGGAGTGAGGCAGAGCAGGGCTACAGATACTTGGTTCAAACGCTCCACTGCACAAGGTTTTTATTCCTTGATGCAGCGGATGGGAGTGCGTTCTGTATATAATCATGCTGACTACAGATTGATGAGTAGAAGGGCTGTGCAGTATCTGCTTCAGTTCCGTGAACGTAATCTTTTCCTCCGAGGCCTTGTGCCTATGGTTGGGTACCGGACAGATTGTGTCTATTATGATAGGTCCGAGCGTTTCGCGGGCGAGAGCAAGTATCCGCTCCGAAAGATGATTAGCTTTGCTTTCGATGGTATAACGAGTTTTTCGGTCAAACCAGTCCACATGGTACTCTCCATGGGTGTGATTTTCCTGGTTGTCTCATTGATTATCCTGTGTTGGGTGATGTATGAGTATTGTCAGGACAAGGTCGTCCCAGGATGGTCATCATTGATGCTCTCTTTGTGGTTCTGTTCAGGTTGCGTACTCACAGGACTTGGTATAGTGGGCGAATATATAGGAAAGATCTATATCGAAGTCAAGGATCGGCCTCGTTTCAATATTGAACAGGTGCTGATGCGTGACCAAGAAAAGGAATAATAAATTTTCAAAAATATAATATCAAATGAATATTCTTCTCTGCGGTGGTGCAGGCTATATTGGTAGCCACACCATCATTGAATTGGATAAGGCAGGACATTCTGTTGTAGTAGTTGACAATCTGATCAATTCCAATCCTGAATCACTCCGTCGTGTAAGTGATATCATCGGTAAGGAGATTCCCTTCTATGAGGCAGATGTTCGTGATCAGTCGGCTTTGACCCGAGTGTTTGATGAGAACAAGATTGATGCCGTGATCCATTTTGCAGGTCTGAAAGCAGTGGGTGAAAGTGTTGCCAAGCCATTGGAATACTATCATAACAATATGACCGGTACATTCATCCTTTTGGATGTAATGCGTAACCATGGCTGCAAGAACATTATTTTCTCCAGCTCGGCTACAGTATATGGTGATCCAGCTATTATCCCTATTACAGAGGAGTGCCCTAAAGGACATTGTACCAATCCTTATGGTCAGACCAAGTCAATGCTTGAGGAGGTTCTGATGGATGTTCAGAAGGCCGATCCGGAATGGAACGTGGTACTGCTCCGTTACTTCAATCCTATTGGTGCTCATCCGTCGGGTAGGATTGGTGAGAATCCAAATGGTATCCCTAACAATCTGATGCCTTACATTACCCAGACCGCTGTGGGCAAACGTAAAGAATTGGGCGTATTCGGCAATGATTATGATACTCCGGATGGAACGGGTGTGCGTGATTACATTCATGTCTGTGATCTTGCCTCTGGTCATGTGGCAGCACTGCAGGCAATAGAGAAGAAGTGCGGTCTTGGCATCTATAATCTCGGTACGGGTCACGGATATAGTGTGCTTGATGTTGTTAATGCCTTCATGAAGGTTAATGATGTCAACGTACCATACGTAATCAAACCTCGTCGCCCAGGTGATATCGCTACATGCTACTGTAATCCAGCCAAGGCAAAGGCAGAGCTTGGTTGGGAGGCTAAATATGGCATTGAAGAGATGTGCCGTGATTCCTGGAACTGGCAGAAACAGAATCCTAACGGATACGACGTTCAGTAATGAAGAAAGTCTGGTTGCCGCAAGCTGCATCTACAAACACTTGGCTCCTCGATGCTCTTGCTAATATGGAGAGCATCGAGGAGGAAACTGTAGTCTATACTTTGCGGCAGACGCAGGGTAGGGGGCAGATGGGTAACAGCTGGGAATCAGAGGCTGATAAGAATATTGCGTTCTCTTTGCTACTGAAGCCAACTTTTTTGCCAGTATCTCATCAGTTCCTGATTAGCGAGCTCTGCTGTTTAGGTGTACTTGACGGATTGAGGTCTTTGTGCCGTAGGTCAGGTGCCACACCTTCTTGCCTTGACCAGCTCTGCATCAAATGGCCTAATGATATCTACCTTGGTGATGAGAAGTTAGGAGGCATCCTTATCGAGAATCGCTTGATGGGATCTCTTTTCGCTGATTGTGTTTTAGGTGTCGGCATCAATGTTAATCAGGAGTTGTGGATAGGTGATGCACCTAATCCGACCTCACTTTTACTTCATGACATCAGCGTCACTCCGGAATCTGTATTGGATCTTGTGACGGAGGGAATCATCAAGAGATATCATGAATTGAGAGATGATCATGATGCTTATTGCAGCCGGTTACATGCAGAGTTCGTCTCTCACTTATATCGTCGTGAAGGATGGTATCCATACGTAGATGCACAGAGTGGAGAATCTTTTGATGCGGCTTTGGCTGGTGTGGATCCACATGGACCTCTTCAATTAAGGTTGACCAATGGAGAGATAAGAAGTTATTGGTTTAAGGAGGTCCGTTTTGTGCTGCCATGTGGCATCACTAAAGAATAATTTATAAGTACGCACGCGTGAACTATATTATATAATAGTTATATGGCTTTTTCTACAGATTGCATATCCGCTGAATTGAAGCGTTTTGATCAATACTTTGAGGGTGCACTTCATACAAGAGTGCCACTTGCAGACAATGTGATTCGTTATTTCCTTGACCGAAAAGGAAAGCGAATGCGTCCGACTGTGGTGCTATTGACGGCAAAGATGATGCGCAACGAAGTGCCGGAACAAGCCTATTATGGTGCTGCGGCTCTTGAATTGCTGCACAATGCAACGCTGATGCACGATGATGTCATCGATCAGAGTGATGAACGCCGAGGAGCAGCAACCATAAATAAAGTATGGGATAATAAGGTGGCTGTATTGATGGGCGATTTCTTTCTGGCCAAATGTCTTGAGTCTAGTAATGCAACTGGCTCATTACAGATATCCCGTATCCTATCAGACATGGTGACTCGATTGTCTGAAGGGGAACTTGAGCAATTATCCAATGTGCGGAGTCACATGTTGAGTGAAGATGCCTACTTTTCGGTCATTAGTGGAAAGACAGCCTCCCTTTTTGCCGCCTGTATGCGTGTAGCAGCCTATGGAGTAGAGGCTACCGCTGATGAAGTAGAGCGTTTGGCACAGATTGGAGAGTTGATGGGTTTGATCTTCCAGATAAGAGATGACGTTTTTGACTATTTCCCTACAACAAGTGAAATTGGGAAGCCTACGGGTCATGATATTATGGAAGGAAAGGTCACACTTCCGCTTCTTTACGCTCTTATGCATGCACCTGATGAGGAAGCAGAACGCATGAAGGCTGTTCTGGAGAAGAATGTTTCTCTGTCGGAAGAGGAGGTGAGCATGCTTGTTGAGTTCGCAAAAGCCATGGGTGGCATTGAATACGCTCAGGCAAGGATGAAAAAAATGGCTTATGAGGCGAAAAGATTGCTTTCTTCATTCCCAGATAACGATTCTCGGACGGCTCTTATGAATCTGATAGACTATTTTGTTTGTCGAAATGGATGATTTTGCTCTATTGAGATTGCAATATAAGGGTGATGATGGGGCAAAAATAACAAAAAATGCAGTTTTTTTGAAAAAAGTCACTATAAAATTTGGATTCATAAAAAAAAGACCCTATCTTTGCACCCGCAAAATGAGAACAACGAGTTCTTAACAACTCAAACTTCTCTTCTGCTACAAGTTCTCTACGGGGTGTAGCGCAGTCCGGTTAGCGCACCTGCTTTGGGAGCAGGGGGTCCCAGGTTCGAATCCTGGTACCCCGACTAAGAAAACTAAACTGACTCGTTCAGTTACGATCTTTGAATATTTATTATGGCTCCCTAGCTCAACTGAATAGAGCATCTGACTACGGATCAGAAGGTTACAGGTTTGAATCCTGTGGGAGTCACTGAAGGTGACGAACAAAGGTTAGAAAATAATCGTGGGAGTCATCGGAAGAATAGACTGAGTCCCCCTGCGGGAAATGCTAAAGATAAATTGCTTCAATAGCTCAGTTGGTTAGAGCACCTGACTGTTAATCAGGGGGTCGTTGGTTCAAGCCCATCTTGAAGCGCTATCATTGCCTCTTTAGCTCAGTTGGCCAGAGCACGTGATTTGTAATCTCGGGGTCGTTGGTTCGAATCCGACAAGAGGCTCAATCTATTCGGGCGTATTCCAGAGCGGCCAAATGGGGCAGACTGTAAATCTGCTGTCTACGACTTCGGTGGTTCGAATCCATCTGCGCCCACATATAATAGAAGATTCCTTTTATTATATAAGTTCTTTGACATATTGAAGGATAAACGATATAGATGGAAGTTAAAATACTTCCGCTAATATGCATCCGTAGCTCAGTTGGTAGAGCAGCTGACTCTTAATCAGCGGGTCCAGAGTTCGAGCCTCTGCGGGTGTACGTAGTATAGATAATCAACATCACAAATAAATAAGCATTGTGCGGATTTACTCCGATACTTACG
>JAZLJN010000080.1:0-50015 GCA_045617885.1 Bacteroidales bacterium
CAGGATTTATTGGCAGTAGGGGGAGTCACCGCATCACAGGTCAGGTAACGGAGGTTGGTACAATTATTAAAGCAGTCTCCTTCAAGCCTAGTCACTTCAGCGCTCAAATGAACACGTTCCAATGAGTTACAGTCTTTGAAGCAGTCAAATTGTATTCTCTTTACATTTGAGGGTCCAGATAGCAGCAAACAGATCGTAGAACCCATCACCCAGCCGGGTGACTGGGTAGCTGACGCCATCATATTCTACTTCGTCACGGATGTAAAGATCCTCGCGATTGAGTTGTTCGGATGTTGCCGAACGAAAATCATGATTAGCTACTGCATAACCCCTATCAGTATCCACGTCATACACTACAGGCATATCTTCAGGAATGACCACACGTACAGATGCCTGCATCTGGAAGCAGAACAACACTAACAATAAAGCTGTAAAAAATGACTTTCTCATAATTCAGTTCTTTGACGTTAATCTCAGGTTTTGTTTTCTATATCCAATTTGTTTCGGCAAAGATAGTCATTTTCTATAGTATTTGCCAAGAAAAAGAGTTGACAAAAAAGTGACAAATTATAAAATGTAAGAAATCTCCTATAATTATACAAAATAATGGTAAAGGTGTGTCAAAAACCACAGCTAAGTATTTAATATTTTGTGAATGTTCCAAAGTGTACATTTTGGAACATTCAACGATTTGGAATTGGGCGCCCAGAACCTTTGGCGTCCATTTAAAGATTATTGAATGTTCCAAATTGTACAGTTTGGAACATTCAATAATCTTAAATTCTGCATTCAGAACCCTTGGCGGCCATTTAAAGACCTATGGATGTTCCAAAATGTACAGTTTGGGACATTCATTCACGTAAAGCCTTTGACTGTGACAGATTCCAGACAATAGTAGCATTTTCGAGGCGGAAATAGGTATCAAGGGCGCCAAAATTGAGATTGGATGGCTCATTATACGCAGTACCTGCATTAATCTGAGAGATTAAAGTCTGCATATCGAGTACATACTGCCAGTCAAGATCCTTGGTCTCTTTATCCTTGAACCAATCCTTCTGCCAATAATGTCCACCCCAGATAGTTAGTTGCGTGGTGTCAATGCCATTAGCAGGATTACGCACATAATCTATCAAGTGAGGAACAGCCTCAACATATTCCTTATAACCCTCCGTGTTGAATATCCATACGCCATGACCAGAACCAATGGCATCACCCGTGAAAAGCATATTTTTGCCCTTCAGATCGAACACCATCGAACCATGGGTATGACCCGGTACAAGGATGGTGTTGATCTCCATATTTCCTAACCCAAAAGAATAACCTTCATCGTAGAAGGAATACTGAACGTTAGGGAATTTGTCTAACAAAGGCTCAAAGTCAATACGAGGCAGTGCGAAATGAACCCCTGGATCATTGATAAATGCAGGCAGCATACCAGTGTGATCACCATGATTATGCGTGAAGGTGATGGTCAGCGGTTTGCCATTAATCCTATCCTCTACCAACTGGTGGAGAGACTCACAGGCAGTACTATCCCAAGTGACGTAGTTTGATAGGTCAATCAACAGCGCCTTCTCACTTCCGGCAAAAAGATAAATATCAGAACAATTGTTGAAATGTGTCAGTTCACCATTGTCATCAAATGTTTCACCAGAGGGATTAGACTGATTAAAGTCCTGAATATGGAACACGCCAGGAGCTATCGCTTCAATTGTATAAGGACCCACTTCACAGACAGGATCCAAATCCGTCTGATTGTCTTTGTTCGGCTGTGAAGAACAACCAGCTACAGCGAACAAAGAGGCTACCGTGATGGCAGAAAATAAATACTTCATAATTTTACAGGAGTGAGAAGGATTGAATATTTATTATTTCAGCACCTCATCCAGCAGACGATATGCAGCCTCCAGCTGTGCATCAGCCTTCTCGCCACTCTCTACGTCGATCTGCATAACAGGAGCAATCTCCTGACCAGTGAGGGAAGTCCAAGAAGGAACGCCCTCACCGTTTGGATTACCGGTCTTGATAAAGTTGATATAGATATTGTTGAAGGTGCTCTGAACCTTATAGTCATCTTCATTCCAAGCGAATACGGTATTGGTAGCAAGCGTGCCCATAGCATACTCGATGTCAGCAGAGTGAACAGCACCCGTGATAGCATTGGATGGAGCTTCAGGAGCAGCTACGGCATCCTTGTCATCAGCATCCTTCACGCCACCTGCCAAACCGGCTACCTTACCTTCAATAGCCATGGCAGGACGTGGGTGGTTATATTTGTAACGATATACAGGCTGCCCGCTCTTCTGGTGAAGATCTGCCCACTTCCAGGTTGGGAATGCGGTAAACAGTGCGCCAGAGAGTTCAATAGCACCCCAACCCAATACATCTGCATCGGTCTTTACACCAAAGGCATCAAGCACCTCTACTGTACGATTACCAAAATTAGCCTGCATAGCAGTCATAAAATTGCGATAAGTAGGAGCCTGACCTGCGAGAGCCTGCATAGGGTGTGCCTCCATAGAGTTCCAACCTACAAGCAGTGGAACCTGTGCCTGCTTGCCAGCCTCAAAAATCTCATCTACGGTAGCATCCAGCAGATAACCGTCAACGAGGAAATTGGACATGCCCGTAGGAGGAAGCAATGCCTGAACCGAATCAGCAGACATGTTCAGAAGCTGCTCAATGGTATAGCCGGTCTTCTCGACAAGCACCTTACCCATCTCCTCGCCTTCTGCCAGCGTCTTTGCAGTGGATGGTTTCAACTCGGCACCACTTGATCCCATGACACCTGCCAGATTATGGCGGCTCAAAGGAGAAGCCATGAGCATAGAGGTAGAGAATGAACCAGCCGACTCACCCACGATAGTGATATGATCTGGATCGCCACCGAAAGAGGCAATGTTATCCTTCACCCACTGAATAGCGGCAACCTGATCAAGCGCACCATAATTACCAGAGGTATGATGCTCCGAACGGGCAGTCAGTTCAGGATGAGCCAGGAAGCCGAACATGCCTTCACGATAGTTGGCTGTAATAGAGACGATACCGTTCTGTGCCAGAGCATCACCTGCATAGCGTGGTTCAGAACCCGAGCCGCACATCAAGCCACCACCATTGAAATAAATCAGAACTGGTGCCTTCTCTGCGTGAAGGGGAGCCCAGATATTGAGATAAAGACAATCTTCGCCTCTGCCCTTGCCCAGGAAATTCATATCACCGAACAGGTTTGGCTGCATCGGATCATTACCGAATTCGGTACACTTAAGGACACCTTCCCATGACTCGGCAGGTTGTGGCTCACGCCAACGAAGATCTCCTACAGGAGCAGCAGCAAAAGGCACACCACGATAGATCACAATGTCACCGTTGATTTCGCCTTCAACGATACCATTAGCAGTCAATGCCTGATTCTCTGCCAGTTTAACTGTTTCAGATGAACTGCAGCTCCAGAATAGCAATGGAAGAGCTGCAAAATAATAAAGCTTCATGATTATAAAGGGTTTATATAAGTATGTATCGCATGCTCTATTTCGGTATATAAGGGTATATAAATAGTGTGAAAGGGACGAAACCCTTTAATACCTTCAAGAGAGCATCTTTATCGAACTACCTGTGTAAATTCAGCCACAGCACCTTCGGCAGAAGGCTTGATGACGTAGATCTTCGACTGCTGTGTGCTGCCATCCTGACCCTGACTCTCTACGGTATAGAGATATTCAGTTCCATCAGCAAGAGCGCGACAGCCTACAGTCACTGGCGAGCCGAGAGGCATCTGATAGCCAGAGCATGCCTCATTAAAGAGAGCCTTATCTGCATCAGTTACAGCAACCTGCTCAGAGAAGTCAGCCAACTGTGGCATCTCACCCTCAATGATACCGCTTGAGATCAGGAAGAGATCCAACTCTGCATCTGCCTTGCTGACACGGGCATTACGGACGCCATAGCCAGGGAGAACGGCTGTCTTTGGCATATTCTCTGCAAGAGCAGCAGCACTGGTATTCAGACCACCGCTACCAAAGGTGCAGAATGGGATCACTACCTTGCCCTCAAAGGCATCATCCTTAATCAATGTAGCAATAGGCATAGCATAGGTACCGAACCAAACAGGATAACCGATGTAAATGGTATCGTAAGCAGCAATATTACTTGTGAAAGCCTGGAGTTCTGGTGTAGTGCCTGAAGCCATCTCCTGCTGACAGCGAGCGATGGTCTGCTGGAAGTCTCCATCATAAGGACTAACGAGCTGAAGCGACTCAATATCGGCATTCACCTTCTTCTGCAAGAGTTCAGCTACCTGCTGGGTAGCTCCTGTCTGCGAATAGTAGAGAATGAGTGACTTGGTGGCAGACTCACTCGAAGAATCATTAGTACTACTGGTACAACTGGTGAAAAAATAGCCACCTGCGGCAAGCACAACTGATGTGGCAGTGACTGTGACGAATTGAAAAAGTTTATTCATATTAGTGTTTTATATTTGTACAACAATTTCGGAGAGTTCCTTACGATTCTTCTCTGCTGGCACAAAGTCATCAGCAGGATAACCCATTGGAATCAGGACTGCAGCCTCTTCATTCTCTCCAAGCGAAAATAGCTCATGACAAAGAGAGGCATTGAAATTACATACCCAACAGGTTCCGATTCCCTGTTCGGCAGCAGCCAGACAGATATGTTCGGTGAGGATAGAGATATCAATGTCACCATGATCTTTATTATCACCAGGTCTGTGCCAAGACTGATCATGTTCGATGCAGCAAATCAGATAATAAGGAGCTGTCTTGAACCAATCACGGTCATAACACTGATGGATCTGATGCTTAACCTCGGGCAAAGTATCCGGTGTGAGCAGCAGCATCTTCCAAGGCTGACGGTTGCACGCCGACGGAGCCAGGCGAGCCGACTCAAGGATGTACTGGAGTTTCTCGGGCTCAATCTCACGTGAACTGTATTTGCGTACCGAACAACGAAGTGCAGCAAGTTGATTAAATGTATTCATGCAGGATTACAAAACCTTAATCAGTTCTACTACAAAGATAAGGGCTGCATAAGGTGGAATATCTGAACCGGCACCGCGCTCACCATAAGCAAGGTTGTATGGAATGAAGAAACGGAACTTTGCACCCTCCTTCATCAGCTGTACACCCTCGGTCCAGCCACGGATCACCTGATTCAAACCGAAATCACATGGCTCATCACGAAGATAAGAAGAGTCAAAGACAGTGCCATCCAGCAAAGTGCCCTCATAATGGCAACGAACGGTATCGTTAGCCTTTGGCTGCTTGCCTGTACCCTCGGTCAGAATCTCATACTGCAAACCGCTTGAAGTGACATGAATGCCAGGCTTCTTTGCATTCTCAGCCAGGAACTTCTCTCCTTCCTGACGAGCTGCCTTACCAGCCTCTGCCGCAGCGGCGTTCTGTTTTGCCTCCAATTCTGTGAAGAAGGTATTCAGCAATTGCTGTGCCTCACTGGCGGAAACCTGAAGAGGGTTACCCTGAAGCATATCTGTAATTGACTGTGCAAATGAAGGAACGTCAAGTACATCCTTCAAGCCCATTTGCTTAAGCTGCTGGCCGATGTTAAGGCCAAGTGCATAACTGATTTTATCCATATAATATATAATATAATGTGTTATTTATGTTTCGGAGCTTCCGAGACTTGAATTACCAATTGATCCAGCGGGTCAAATCGGTCTTATTCTTGAAGTCTGGAGAGATGCCGATATTGTTGGTATCCGCCTTGGTGTCGCCCAAAAGGAACTTGTCAATGAACGCCTCCACTTCAGGATACTGATCCTTGTGGAGCTGACAATGCATGTGACCACCAAGGATAGAATAACCTACACGATCCTCTATTCCATACTGCTTCCAGACAGTACTTGCAGCATTGACCGATACATAACCAGACTCATCAGCAAGCCACTGATAATCGGTATTGCCCAACATCAAGAGAGCACGAGGACAAACCATTGCAACGAGTTCGTGATGGTCATAAGGCAGACGGTACACGCTATCGCCCTTGAATGTATCACGCAGACTCTCCTTGAACCAGTGATAATCTGTTTTATCCAGATTCTCTACCCCTTCAAGTGTCTGAGACACGCGCCAAGCAGCAGCTCCACCTCCACCAGGTTCCTGAGCAATGGTGAGAGCCACACGTTCATCAAAGGCACCGCAGAAGAGAGCCATCTTACCGGCATAAGAGCAGCCAGTCACGCCGATTCGCTTGGTATCAATTTTTGTGACTTCTGGACCCAACTGCTGCAGACCGTCTATCAGTCGGCTGAAGCCCCATGCCCATTCGCTGTATGCACCGTTGTCAATGAGTTCCGGATAAAGCTTCACAAAAGAGTAATTGGTGCGTACCGTATCACCTCTGAACTGACCGTAGCCATTCACCTGACGCTCGTGGAAGTTCATGCGAGCTATAGGTCGTGACTCAAAAATATCCTTTGGCAGGGAATTGTTGCTTGAACCGATCATCAAAGCGTAGGGTGCTTCACCCACGGTAGGATAAGTGATTACTGACCATAAGGTGATGGCATTCTCGCCTACAGTTACATCCACGAAGAGCGTATCATTATTCATTCGAGCCTTGACCTGTTCTGCAGAGACAGCAGGCTTGGTTCCGATCTCATAATGCTGTATCTCTTTGGAGATCTCATATCTGCGGTGAGCCCAGTCACTGAAGTCCGTTGCTCTGCCATTGCCTGCTGACCATTCAAGCGGATCAGTAAGCGACTTCACTTCCTTCAGATCATCATAACCCTTATATTGTGGCTCCGACCAACGCTGGTTCTGTGCCGTGTTCTCTACTTCATAGACCAAAGGTATCTGAACATTGGCATTTTTCTTCTCTGGTGTAGCAGCCAACAGAGAAGCTGTGACAGCTAAAAAGGATAAAGCAAGTAAGTTTTTCATAAAAATATCATTTAATGGTTCTTTTTGCATTTTCAATTAATTCGTAAGCGATAGATCCGGGAGGTGGTGACGCTGGGCAGTGTTGTGGGTCAAACCATGCTGCCTTCTCAATCTCATCCTCCTGCACCTTAATCTCTCCGCTCTCATATTCAGCCGTGAATCCCAGCATCAGCTGTGAAGGGAATGGCCAGCTCTGGCTACCGAAGTATCGGATATTCTTGACATGCAGGTGAGTCTCTTCATAGATTTCTCTTGCCACAGCATGTTCGGCAGTCTCTCCTGCCTCCATAAATCCAGCTATGCAGGCATAGATATTCTGGTTGCGTTGTGCATGACGTGCCAGCAGTATCTCTCTCCCTTTTGAAACAAGAACGATAATGCAGGGTTCGATGCGAGGGAACTGCAGATAGCCACATTCCGGGCAGATCATGGCTGTAAGCGACTCATGCGGACGCATCTCCGCACCGCAATGTCCACAATAATGCACATTGGCCAACCATCCCTGAAGCGCTTTTGCCCTGGAGGTCTTCAGAATTTCTTCATCATCGCTCTCCTGAAAGTGTGAACGGACAGGAAACAGTTCATAAGTATCAGGTAGTGATTCCTTATGCCTGATGGTCATGGAGCAGATACCCATCTCTTTCTCTTCTAAGAGCCCTACGCTACCACATGCATTGGAGATAGCCTCCAGATCAAAGAAGGTCAGCTCACACCTATCTTTGCGAACAGCCATCTCTCTGTCGGTAAAAGCATAGCATGAGCAATTGCTATGGATGGGATTAATGATTAGTGACATATTATTATTAAGTTAAGTCCAAATAATAAATATCTACAAGGAATTTAGGAGAATTTAAGGAACCTTGATAGCTTGTATTTCTTTTAATTCCTTCAATTCCATGTTCTAAATTAACTCATAGTAGTTTTGCCCAAGTTATTATTTACATGTTACTAACGTCTCGCATGCTTTAATTTACTTTGTTTCCTGAACGACTCGTGCGATATCTTGAGGTGTAGTCTTGACCGGCTCGATCATAAACTCTGGTACATTGTACGACCGGAGGTTATAGTATTCGTAATCTGGATTCTGCTGCGGCAGTTCAAAAGCCTTGTGTGCCTTACCGTCCCTATCAAAATAAGAGAAGTAGAGACGCGTATAGTTATTGTCACGCCGGCGGCTCTCAAACATGATCCATCTGCCATTGCTTGACCAGCTATGATAACTCTCAGCGTAATCACTATTTGCCTCCGTGAGAGGATGCAGCGAACTTTCTGCTGGTTCATTCAAGTCATAGACATACAAATCCGACTCCGGATGCCAGATATGGAAAACACCATAGTCACCTCGCCCAACAAGCAGATAGCGGCCATCAGGACTGATACGAGGCACGGTGTAGCTTAATGAATCCTTCAAAGCGTCAAGCACCAACTCCTCATCGCCAAACTGTAAAGAGGCAGCATCGAATTTCCGGCGAATAATATCATAGTGAACTTCGGTATAGCGGTCAATAATTTCATGTTGCAGCGCCTGATCCAGGTTAATAGCCTCCTGCATAGAGAGACTGTCTTTGTATGCGAATTGGGCAGAGGCATAATAGAGATACTCTCCATCAGGGCTCCAAGCCGGGAAAGCTGTCAGACGGTCAGAATCATTGCAGATCACCATCACATCATCGGTCTCCACATTATAGAGCATCATGCCAGCCTGACTGTCCTGCACCTCCACTTTTCCCTTCAGTGTAGTATGGAAATTCTGGAAGGTCTTGTTCATTGAATAGGCAATCACGTTCATCTGTGGATGCCAGGCAGGATAGACACCGGCACTGATGGTCTCCGGACGTTTCATATCTACCTTCTTCAGTTTGCCATGATCAAAGATTACCGTACCTCCGAATTCTGCCCTTATATGGAACTGCATACGATCAGTACGATAGTTCTGATACGAATGGCAATTGATGCAATGTCCGCCTTCAACTGACTCAAGCATCTGATTATTGTAAATCTGGGTCTCATCAAAAGTTTCGAGGCATCGCTGGCAAAGTGACAGCTGCTCGAATGTACTGTAAGAGGGCGGAATCAGTCGGTAAGAAATGTAAGAATCTATGGAATCCTTGCTGACATAGAGATTGAATGACTTGAAGGCGGTCCACTTTCCTGACTTTTTGGCAAACACCTTTACCTCAATATTATTCTCGATTGAGGCAGAGAGCATCTGGCGCCAGTCATCAGCATCAATCACCACCTGATTCCCTTTGCCAAAGGTGAATTCTCCGTTCGGATAGGAGAACAGTGCCACACAATCATCTACCCCCTCCTCTTCAACATTAAAATTGAGTGGAGCAATATTGCATGGAATGATAATGTCAGAATAATCAGGCAGAATCCTGGGTTGAGTATCCACCGAATCATATTGAGCAGGCAAAGCAGGATGCCCATTCTGACAGGATGGCAGCAACAATGCGATGAGTAAGAGAAAGAAATATCGTTGCATCAGTAAGTCTTGTTATTTGTATAAAAATCATAATACCACCAATAAGTATGACCGAAACGGGCATAAACCCTGTCACCCAGCACTTCAGGTGGCAGCGGCTGTTGGAGGGTCATGGCTACGGTGGTACGATATTGCTCGAAGCTGTCCCTTACCTCCTTGGCAATAGGCAGGGAGGCGACAATCTCTTCATCGTTATTGGTCTGATTAACCACAAAAAGCAGCAACGCCTCCTGGTAGTGCACGGGCAACTGCTTGTCAGGACCAACTAACTCTGTATAATGATCAAGCCCCATGGCAAATGCCTCTGGCTGGCGCATGAGCATAGCATAATGCAGAGCTATCTCCTGTGCATCTGCATCATCGTACATCAGTTTGCAGAGATAGGTCATGATAAATCCCTCACTGAATCCGCCATCATTGTCGAGCTTGTTTTCTTCGTTCACAAAACGCCTGACGGCATTGCATTCCTCGTCGCTTACTTCATAATCCTTATAAAAGAGAGTTGTCTGAAGCAGTTTCTTGTATTTACGGGCAAGTTCCTGCTCACCATTCACCACGGCGCTGCGATAGAAGAGCTTCAGCCAGTAGGGAGACAATCCATATTCGATGGAATTTTCCATACTCCACATATAAGCGTAATTGGGCAAGCCGAGCCAATAATACATCAGCGGAGCCGCCGAATGTGCCATGTGAATAGGAAGATTGACCACCATGGCAGGACGGACGCCTCGGACATCATACTTGAAAGCCTCTTCTGCCAGCCGTCCTTTCTGTGCCAATGCCACATCTTTCATCATGACCATCTCACGCGTCGGTTTTCTGTCCGCCTGCCGCATAGTTTGCAACAAATCATCCCATCTGCCATCCTCCATAGCCCGCATCATGGAGAGTTCTGCATGGAAATTGGCATTCCGGTAATGGAGCATATTAGAACAATAGAGTGAGACGGCAAGCAAGAGCGTGCTCACCACCAAACCGATCTGATCCATCCGCTCCTCTGTACGCAAACGTCCGATGAGAGGCAAAAGCAGCAGAGAGACTGCCATAACAATCGGTGCAACTTCAAGCAACTGGCTGGAAGCCTCTGGGATAGCTACATGAGGGAATCCGTAAAGCAATAATGAGTCACGCCAATGCACGGAGGCGGAATGAGAATAATAGCCGAGCACCAGCATCAAAGGAAGGATGACAGCAAGTAGGTTGACCATCCATTCTTTCCACGAACTCCTGAATGGGGTAAGCAGCAAAAGGAAAAGAATGCCAATCGCAGCAATCCAGCCAAGAGCAGGGAAGCCTATCAGCACCCATAGAGCAAGCAAAATCCAACGACCCACTTTGCCACTCTTCGAATAAAGAAGAGCAAACAAAGAGAGCACAAAAATACCGACGGTAGAGCCAAACCAATAGCTGGGAGTCTTCAGACAGAATACCCAATAGCCCAGCTGTGTGACAGAAGTCAGAAGGGCAATGACAGGGAGTAATGACAATAGTTTGAAGCCATCAGCAAGCCGGCAAGCCTTCTTCAGCATGGAAGCCGATAGAGTCCAGAGAAGAACAAGAATTGTGGCTCCAAGCCAAGGATAATAGAAGAATTGTGTGAGCCAGTCACCCACCCATTCACGCAAACCGCCGGGATGAGAGATACTCTGCACAAAATAATCATGAGTACCTAACCAGGGAGAGAAATTCTGAATGGTGTACAACAAATCGACATTCATTACCGCCAACACAATCCATGCATAAACTATGATGCATGTAAACAAGACCGTTGGGATATACTTAAAACTTGATTTTTTCATTGTGTCAAAAAGGATGCATTTTGCATGCCCTATTTGGGGACAAAGATAAATACTTTTTTCAAGAACGCCAAATCTTTGCCACAAAAATTGCCAATTAATAAAAATATAATTATATTTGTACCGAAAAAAGTGACAACTATCAACTAAAACAGAACATTAAACACTCACAAAACGGTATCATTACCCTACCCATGTCACTATCCTGATTCAGGTTGGGCCACTGCCGCCCTCAAAAAGACTACATCACCTACGAAAGACTTATAGATTCCGCAGCCCCAAAGTACCAATATAACAAATCAAACCTCCAACAAAAGAAGTTAAAATAAATCAATGCCTTTTGATTACAAAAATGATTTTCTTTGGATCATCTCGCGAAGTCTTGTCAAGATTCTTTCTGCTGTGAGGATCCTTTGTTGGAGAATAATAAATACTTTGAGGATGCGCTAAGTATAAATCATAGAAATAGCTTGAATAACGCTTTTTTTTGAATAAAAAAAGTTAAAATAAAGTCTCAGCATACGATTGTCGGGTCTTTTTTTGTCTATTCAATAAAATATAATTATATTTGCGCGTAAATAAAAAAATTATTATGAAGAAAATTTTATCAACACTTATCCTATTTGTTTTATTACTCACGTCATATTCTGCGGTTGCTACAACAGGCAGATCCGCATTGAATTCTCTTGCGGATGACGTTGTAGTGGATTTCATGGTGCCAGCCTCGTCTCCTGCCATTACCAACAACATGGTCATTGCCAACATCACCGTTGACCGTGCTTATTACGAAATCTACTGGACGGTCAGCAGTGTGGATGACGCCAACTTCTTCTTTGCAGGATCAAGCGGTCAGGCAAATGCCGGCGCTGGCACTTACACGATCAAAGCCTCAACTCCAAGCGAGGAACCAGTAGTGCTCAATGAAGGTTACCTCTACACCTTCACTTTCCACACGTGCGAATTCGGGTGGGACGGATATCAGGCGGTAGCCAGTTTTGAGATTACGGGTTCTGGAGCTGCTGCTGAACAATTCTCTGACATCGTCATTACATCATTCGACGGCACTCCTGGACCACTGGGCTATCAGTTCCAGAACAAATATTCTGTTACGTTCTCTGCTCCTGTCAATCAAGTCAAGGCTTTTGCTCCGATGGGCATGGATGGCTCACAGAACTTTTCGGTATCAAAGACGGATACCGAGGGTTGCGAATGGAGTATTGACTGCTCATCCATGTCAAACATCGAGGGCGCTTTTGAGCTCCACATTCAGGCACGTGATGCAGCCACAGGATTACGCCTTCAGGGCACTTATAATCTTGACCACTCTTTCATCTATACGATTAATGTCTCTGGCAGTGGCGAAGGCCCCGGTGACGAACCTGGACTTCCGGAAGGAGCCGTTGTGCTGAACGAAGGTGACAACGAGCTACCACTCTTCAGTGCCGTAACTGCCGTCTTCAAAGCAACGAGTGATTGTAAGGTTATCATCGAAGCTTCAGACATCTATGAAGTGACGTATAATAACCAGACCTATCAGTTCACGTATATACCTACCAACTATCCAGCCAATCTTTGCGAGATTGATAATGTGACTGCAGGTACGATGGTGACGCTCACCTCCCCTTTCGTGGTCAATCCGCTGGTTCGTATCTCTACAATTGAGAGCGGAGCCGTGATTCCTGTAACCGTCCATCAGGTAATCCCTGCTGAAAACACCTCTGACTTCTGGAAGAACGATGGACAGCTGAACGTACTCTTCAATAAACCAGTGATGATGAGCGAAGCCAAGCTTTGGGTCAACGAACAAGCATACGACGTGGAGATAGTGAGCGTCACAAGTTCTATTACTTTGAATATCGGCACCTGCCTGAATCAATTACTCACAAATGGCACGCTTCAGGTGGGTGATCCTTTCCAGATTCGCATTGCCGGTCTTTGTGATGCGAACGACCGTGACAATCTTTATAATTCTGACGGCAATCTTGTGCTTACATTCGTAGCTCCACAGCCACAGTACGCATTATTGAGCGCTACTGTCAATGGTCAGACTTTGACCACCCATGGGCTCAATGACTATTATTTCCTCTCCTATTACGTTCCGGATGGAGATGATGGACTCTTTACTCTTGAGTTTGAATCAGAGATTGGTGAGGTAGCAGATGTATTGCTTCAAATGGGCAACCGTGACCTTGATGCACAGGGCAAATATTATGAGGGGGCAATTAATTATTCCGTAGAGGGCAGTAAGCTGATCATTGATGCACGTGGTGTACTTCGCACGCTCAATATTCTCTTCCCGGCTATTGTTGAAGAGGATCAGGAGGGTGACGGCACAGAGAATCCTGGATTCGGTGCTTTCGACAATGAGCATATTACGCTACGCATCTCAAGTGTGAAGGATATGAACGGCAACTATTTCCGTGCACAACAGGCAGGCAATGTCGGTTCGTATTCATTCTATATGAATTACAAACAGCTGATGGAGACCATTCATATGGATGGCGACAACAAGATGGCTGGCGATGACGTCTGGAGCGGAGAGACGATTCGTCTCTGGATAAGCAATGCTGGTGTATTGTTTGACGGCATCAAAGTCACTTATCTCACATTAATGGATGAAGATTCTTATGAACCAAACAGCATCCTGGTAAATGAATTTGGCGTCGAACAGGATCCCTACGAAGGAATCGTTGTCTCGTTTGTAATGCCAGAAATGCCAGAGGTAGCTGTAGGGCAGACAGTACACGTCTCGCTCAACAATGCGCTCACCTCTGATGGTATGCCTCATGACCTTGGCATTGATTTCAGAGCCGGAGATCCTAAACTCGGCATCGAGCAGATAAAGATGAATCACGAGAATACCATCTGGCGACTGGACGGAACGAAAGCTACACATGGCTCATTCGCTCCTGGATTCTATATTGTTAATGGCAAAAAACTAATACTGCAATAAATGAAAGTACTTTTCACACTGACTTCCCTCCTGCTGACAACCACACTTGCAGCGGCACAGTCAGAAACAACATATCAGCTCCACCGTTATGATTCGAACGACGGAGGAATCATTCTCGGCATGAATGACAACGGACAGTGGGGTATTATCCATCTGGGCACTTCGTCAGGCGGAGGTAATGCTACGCCTAAACTGTTCGATGTTGAGAATGATGAAGCCATCGAAATCAGTTATGACGGAGAGATAATCAGTGTGAACGATGTGAGCAGTGATGGCAACATCGTGGTTGGCTCATGGTACGATCAGGCTGTGGCTTATAACCGCACATCAGGGGAATTGATCACCTTCCCGATGCGTGATGACTGGGCATGGTGCAGCCTTTCGGCAGTAACACCTGACGGCAGATGGGCAGTTGGACAGTATTCCGGCTACACGGGAGTATTCTCTGAAAACGGAGAGCTGACGGGCGATTTCTATTTCTCTCCTATTCTCGTTGATATTCAGAATGCGGATACACTCGCCTTGCCAGGACTTCCTCAACTTGATATGGCAAACCTTGACCAGCATGCACTCAGCTTCAATGCCATTACTCCTGACGGAAGGTACGTGTTGGGACAGATGGACTGGTACATCATGCAGCCAGTATCTGGTTTTAGCTTCGTCTATGACACACAGGAGCACAACTATCGCGTGATTGGTTTTGAGGAGAACAATGAAAACCCTTGGCAACCGCTTTACCCTTACCTGCATCACATTGAGGGAGGTTGCATCAGCCCTAATGGAAAATTTGTGGCTGGTCTTGCCTACATGACCAAGCCACAAGCCAACAGCGAGTTCTTTAATGAGTATGGCGTTCCTTTCAGATACAATATTGAGACTTCCGAACTCGAGATTTTTGATGATGGAGAGTCGAATAATATCAGTGTAGGAGCCATTACGGACGACGGAACAATGTTCGGCAATCCAGATTCTGGCTCTCCACTCCGCAACTTCCGTATTTTCTACAAAGACAAATACTGGATCTCCTTCTCACAGATCTGCCAGCAAGCCTTCGGATTCAATTTCCAGGAGAAGACGGGTTATGAATACACAGGTACTGTGACAGGAGTAAGTGCTGACGGACGTTATTTTTCATCTTTCGTAGATCCTTTGGGCGAAAGCTACATCTTCGATTTAGGGAAAACGGTCAACGAAATCTGTTCAGGCATTGATCTGCTGGATAATTATACCGTATTCCCAGAAGCAGGAGCCTCCTTTGCACTGATCTCCGATATTGAGATCAACTTCGGCAGGAATGTCCAGGTATTGGGCAACGGCAGCAATGTGCATCTCTATACCAAAGAGGGTACGCTGGTTTATTCCGGCTTAAGCAATGGCGGTTTGTCACTAAAGACAGGTTCGCGCAATACTGTGGTGGCAGCTTTCCGTACTCGTCCGCTCGAACCAGGGACAGAATACGAACTGGTCATTGATGCAGGTGCTATCTGTATCAATGGTGACCATCAGTTAGTAAATCAAGAGATACGCATCCCCTACTCTGGTCGCGCGAATGCCCCTGTCAGAATGGTGAGAGCTACTCCGTCTGAAGAATCTTCTTTGAATCAGATTGATAATACAACCTCATACCTGCTTCTTGATTTTGATACTCAAATCAAGACAACAGAATCCGCTCATGCCTATATTGAGCGCGTAGAGGACGGAGGTCTGCTGACCACCCTCAACATTGCCACCGGAACCACAAGTAGTACCCGGCATCAAGCATTACTTATGCCGAGCTCTACTCAATACTTATATTCTGGCGAGGATTATCGTGTAGTCATTGAAGAGGGTTCATTGTGCGATTATTCCTACAGCACCTCAAGCTATAACCAGCGCATCGAGATTATCTATCATGGCAGTTATGTCAGGGAGGTAGCGAGTGAGTCGGTTATGTTTGCTGATGATTTCAATGATCCGAACAAGAGCCTCATGACCTGGCTTCGATTTGAAGGCGATCATCTCACTCCAAGCAAGACTATGGAGGCTTGGGGATTCGATGCTGACAATAATCCATGGAACTTCACCTTGCGCGATTCGGAAGAGACCGGAGATTTCTTTGCTGGCTCTCATTCCATCTACAGTCCTATGGGCAAGAGTGATGACTGGATGATTACACCACAAATCAATGTCCCACTCGACGGTCAGGCTGTCCTTGAGTTTGACGCACAGAGCTACGACCCTACCAAAGAGGATTATCTCATTATATATATATATCAGAGCCGTCGTTTCCTCTCGTACCTCAATACGGAAATCATGAATGACATACGGAATGAAGCCGTATGCATGGACTCTATCCGTCTGACATCAGGTGCAATGCAGGAATTCACGGCAGGTGAATGGACACATTACAATTATAGTCTGGCTCCTTGGGCAGGCAAAGATATCTACATTGCATTCGTCAATCAGAATGAGAACCAGAGTGCAGTATTCGTAGATAATGTGCAGGTTCAGCGTGAGATTCTCTATCGCCTTGCCTTTAATAACCGTGAACGTGTGGTAGATGAGGAGCAGATGATTATTTCCGGACAGTTTACCGTCATGTGCGACGAGACAGAGGGCTCGGCATCCCTCACTCTTCGCAATGATGAGGGCGAAGTAATCGGATTGCAGCAATGGGAGACGATTCCTGCCAAAGGCACTCCGATGGATTTCCGTTTTGACCAGCCGCTGACGCTCATACCAGGCACAGAGGTGCTCTATACAATAGATATTCAGATTGGCGAGAAGGAAGATATCTACTACGGATCAATCTATGACCTTGCCTTCGAACCCGTGAAGCGTGTAGTGCTTGAAGAGATGACCGGCACCACTTGCGTCAACTGTCCGCTTGGCATTGTATCAATTGAAGCATGTGAGAATGCTTTCGGTGACCGCTTCATCCCTGTCGGCATCCATTCCTATACGGGCGACAATATGGGAAGCGCTTTTTATGACTACAGCACCTTCCTTGGCTTGATGGGAGCACCAATGGCAAGAATTAACCGTCTTCCTGAAGTCTATTCTCCTATGTTCAGGAAGAATGACGAGTTCTACTATCATGATGTGGAGGGCGAAGAGCTCTGGTATGACATTGTTGCTCAAGAACTGAATACGCTCACACTTGCAGATCTTGATCTGAAGGCTGAATTGAGCGAAGACGCAAAGCAGATCTCGTTTGAGACCACCCTGCGTTATGCGCTTGATGCCTACAACCAGCAACTGTCACTCCTCCTGCTCGTCCTGGAGAATGGTATCACCTCTTTCCAGCTCAATGGATTTTCCTCTGCAGAATCAGAGACATTAGGAGATTGGTGCAATGGAGGCAGATATGCTGATTATACGGTTTATCCTTACACACATGATCATGTGCTTCGTGGGTTGATTGGTCAGACCTATAGCGGAACCATCGGCCTCTTCCCTACCCAACTACAAGGTGGTGAGCGCTACGTTGCCAACTTGTCAAGTGCCTGTCCTGAATCAATACAGGATCTTAACCAGCTTCATGCCGTGGCTATGCTGATTAATACACAGACGGGACAGGTCATCAATGCAGCACAGACAGCCATCCAGGCAAATTCAGATGCAATACACAACATTCTACAAGAGGATAGTGCCAATTCTTCAACACTTCGGACGCTCAATGGCATCATTCTGAAGAATAATGCCACAGCTGCAGATTTACATTCTCTTCCTTCAGGCATTTACCTCTGGGGCAAACAGAAAATCTTTATACAATGAAACCAAAAAGTGGATTAGAGTACGACCTTCTTACCGGACTGTATAGTCGATGGTATTGCCGCATGGCGTTGCAACAAATCCTTGACCAAGGCCAGAATAAGGTCTTTGGTACGATAGACATCGACAAATTCAGCGAGATTAACCAGAAATATGGCTCTGTCATGGGAGACATGCTGCTTCAGGCAGTAGCCCAAACGCTGAAAGAGACCTACGAGGGATCAGAAATTGTCCGTATCTCAGGTGATGAGTTTGCTTTCATTCTTTCTCCTACCACCTATTCCCGCTACCACATGAGTATGATGACCCGTCAGCTCTTTGTCAACCTGCACAATATCCAGGTGGAAGGTATGGAATGCAATCGTCTCTCATTCTCTATCGGTACAGTATTCATAGATCCGACTAAACATAAATCGCCTGATGATATTTACCATGAGGCAACAGAACATAGGATTGAGGCAAAGAAACATGAAGGCAACTACCTTTGCTCAAAGTTTGGTTCCATTCCGGATGTGGAGGGTGCCTTCATGATACTGAAGGACGACCGTGCTCTATACAATAGCACCAACAACCGTCTCTTCAGCATCCACAATGAGAAAGACTGGATGGACTATCTGCATGAAGGTGCCAAACTGAAAGGCACGATGTACCAGCGTAACCAGGGACATCTGGATGACATCCTGAATTATTACAAGTGTGGAGAATTACCAGACTATGACTATGAGCTGCTTTTCCAGCTTGTGGTGAATTATGCACAGTCTCTGGATGCATTCATGTTCGAACTTTTGGTCAATGATATACTGATTCCTTACTTCGAGAGCTGTGACCGAACGGATCACAAAGTCAAGTCAAGGCTTGGACACCTGTACCTGCTGATGGCTGACAGTCTGATATCAATAGTCCGCATGGGTGACAGAAGTCAGAACAGCCGTATTGTTGAGTTTCTAAATTCTTGCAGAGAGGTGACACGTGACCTCCCGCATGACAGCATTGAGTTCGAACCCTATTTCTATGCACTCTGTGAATCTTTAGGTCATTTCGAAAGTTTCGACAAAAAATTCAATGACAACGGTTCAGATGATCTGTTGTATGAGGAGCTCCGTGACTTGGTTCTTGGTGCGGATCCGTTTGTCATCCCAAATCAGGGCGTGTATAAATATTTTGAATCCGTTGTCAACAATGCACGGTTCTATCCTATCTATCGCGCCTGCTATCTTCGCCTGAAACAGGATACATTCCGTCCAAACGAAAAACAGGAATTCGATAAGCGAATCCAATACATCAAAGAGCATATTGTGGATGGCGTATATGATATGGCGGGTACGGAACCTGAATATCGCCGTCTGGCACGTTATCTGCAGGGAATACTGTTAGAGGATCTGAATGCGGATCAGATACTGGATCGTCTCATACTGGGACTGAAGAGTGTCAAATCATTAGAATACGGTACACTCTCCGAGTCAAACCTCATCATCGTAGCCTATCTGTTTTTAGGTTCGTCACAGGCTTTGCTCCTATCCAGTCGTGATCCAAAGGAGAAGCATGAGATAGCAATTTCAGGTTTGAACCTGCTGATAGACATCCTGCGCAAGCGTGAGTCTCTGGCAGCCGATCCACAGGTTCTTTTCCTGACACAGGTTCTCACTCGTTCCATGATCCAGACTCCAATACTGACTCCAATGGACAAGTATTTGTATCTGGAACGTGCTCTTGCCAGCATTACCCTTGATACCTATAGCCACAGTAAAGCGGTAGCAGCTTACGCAAAGGTTATCCTGACCAATATTATTGACAACAATCCGCATCTGCTGGCTGGACCAGGCAGACCCTATAATTCCATCGAAGAGGTGAAGGTCAACCGCGAGAACCTGCTCCAATTCATGGATTGTGCCTGCATGCTTCATGATGTAGGCAAGATGAATCTCTCTCCTATCAGCAGCAATGCATTCAGACGACTCACGGATCAGGAGTTCAACCTCATCCGACGCCATCCGCATGTAGGCATCGAGACTTTGCGCTATGAACCAGCCTTTGAACCTTTCACTCCATTCATCTATACGCATCACAGATGGTGGAATGGTCAATACGGCTATCCCGAAAAGACAAACACAGAGCAGAAATCTCCGCTGCAGGATTTGGTGTATATAATGAGTTTCTGCGACTCTCTTGAGGCTGCTACAAGCCGCATAGGCAGAAATTATCGTTCGGCAAAGACTTTCCTCCAGATCTTTGACGAGTTCTATGTGGAGGCTGGAACCCGCTACAGCAAGGAGGTTCTGCAGTCTATCATTACAAGTCCTGAAACCTATCAGGCAATCCGTCAGATGGTGGATCATGACTGGCAAAATATCTATCAGAACATCTTCAAGGAGATAGTTTCGGATCAGGATCAGCATATTCCACCTACTGAAGTGCAGTTACCTGACCCATATCAGCATTCGCATGAAGTAAAGAAAGAGGAAACTGCCTATTCTGTACTTAAAAATGTCTCACTACCTCAATGGTTGAGGGAAATGAACCACGAGTCGCTGGTTATGCTTGCTTTCTCCCTGATGGAACGCAACAGCATGTCGGTCCGCAACAATAACATCGTCATTTTCTTGTATGACGTAGTTACGGACACGGTTGGATTCTTAAGCCCAGGACCAAATGGAGAGGTAATGCAGACTTTCGGCTCTCATTATAGCGAGCATCGTCTGGATATGTTCCTGTCAGATAAAGGCTACAATGAAGCTGTCCGTTGCTTGAGGGAAGTTGTTAATAATCCATCTTACCCAAAAGTTGGGCAGGTCAAACTCGAATCCAATGACAAGACCAAGTGTATTCTGGTAAGCTACACTTCTGTTGTTGGTATAGATGGAAAGGTATTAAGCATCATTGGTCAGCTTGAGGATATTAATACGAACCGCCAGCGGCTTCTTCAGGCTATCAACAGACAGAATAAGTATATCGAGATCCTTGATTCTATCACTGGCACTTATTCAACGGTAGTTTATACGGATATCAATCTTGAAAAGTTTGAAATCATCAAAGGTTTCCCGATATTGTACGAGCATTCGGCTAAATTTGGCAATACACAACAGCTGATTGATTTTACCCGTGACCAGCTGATTGATTCAGAGTTTCATGAAGCGTTCAACCAGTTCTGTGACAAGACTACCATCATTGACCGCTTCAAGCACCAGAAGAAAGTCACCTTTGAATATCACTCCAAGATTTCTGGATGGCTGTCTGCTTATATCGTGCCGGCTACCTACGATACAAAGAACAACATCACTCACCTTTTGTTCGTTACCGAGAGCATAGACGATAAGCATAACCAGATTGACAAGCTCTCACATGCAGCCAACTACGATTCATTGACTGGTCTGTATAACCGACTCAAAGGCGTAGAGATTATCTCCCAGAATATTCAGAAGGGAGGATGCCAGATCTTTGCTATTATGGATTGTGACCGCTTCAAGCTTATTAATGATCAGATGAGTCATCTGACAGGCGACGAAGTGCTGCGCCAGCAGGGAAAGATCATCCGTGAATGCTTCAAGGGTAGTACTGTGATGCGTCTGGGTGGAGATGAGTTTATCGTACACATCCATGGCGATGCTGCCTACCGGCTCATCAATTCCTTCAACGGAATCAAAGATCTCTTCCAACAATTCAGTCGGGACATTTCGCAAATTCATTTGGCAGAGCTTAATAACATAGCGCCAACTATGAGTTGTGGTGTGGTTTATACTGACGGATCTGCATCTAACTTGTCATTTGATGATTTATATAAGTATGCAGACGATGCGCTTCATGAGAGCAAACAATTCCGAAATGGAACTGTTACCATTTCAGAAATAAGCTATCGGCAGTTCTTTCAATAAGGTCTCATTGACACAAACGTCCCATTCAAGCCTTTTCGACCTGTACGGTTTGAACACAGATTTAACGGATCAAACGGATATAACGGATTATCTTAAACACGAATTAAAACGAATTGAAACAAATTTGCTTTAATTGGCTTAATTTGCGTTTTATAAAAATCCGTTAAATCCGTTAAATCTGCGTCATCTGCGTTCTATTCGCCATAACAAGCATCCAACCGTACAGTTTGAGCCTTTTTTCACTCAACTTAAAAGCCCTTATTTTCTTTAAAATGGAGCTTACGAAACTTGAGTAAAATAAATTTTACAGTGTATCAATAAAGAAATAGCACAAGAAAGTCATAAAATATGTAACATTATCTTATAAAATTCGTAACATTTATAAGAAATGTTCTCATTTTTTCAGTTGTTAAGTGGTTATTTCTATACCTTTGCAGCAGAGAAAAACGAAAACAAGATATTTTATGAAGTTTTGTGGAATTATTTTTTATTAATCTGCTTTTCTCAAAATTACTACAACTTTAAATAACACAAATCACCTATTTATATTATGAACAAAGTCTTAACTTCTTCTATGTGTGCCATTGCCTTGGCATTGACCACACTCCCATTGCATGCACAGAAGGATGCCTACGGTCTGAAGGATGCCTATAAGGATTACTTCAAGGTAGGTGTAGCTCTTAATGTGCGCAACCTTACTCCAGAGCAGGAGCAGCTCGTTCTTAAGGAGTATAATTCCGTTACTTGTGAGAATGCCATGAAGCCAATCGAGACCCATCCAAGTGAGGGCGTCTGGACTTGGGAACAGGCTGACCAGATCGCAGACTTCTGCCGTAAGAATGGCATCAAGATGCGCGGACATAACCTTCTGTGGCATAGTCAGGGCACTGACTGGATGCTTTATGACAAGAAGGGCAACTTCGTTAAGAAGGAAGTATATCTTGCTCGTCTGAAGGATCACATCCAGACCATCATGAACCGCTATAAGGACATCATCTACTGCTGGGATGTAGTAAATGAGTCAGTAGCTGATAATGTACGTCCAGCACGCCGTGGTCAGCCAGCCGGTTCTGACCTTCGTGAGGCTGTATATTATAAATATAGTAAGGAGAAGCTCGGTTCAGAGGATGCAATCATCCGTTATGCATTTATTTTTGCCCGTGAGGCAGATCCAAATGCACAGCTCTTCTATAATGATTACAATGAGTGCGATCCTGGCAAGCGTGATCGTATCTACAACCTCGTAAAGCGTCTTAAGGAGCAGGGTGCTCCTATCGATGGTATCGGTATGCAGGGCCACTATAATATTTATGGTCCATCTATGGAGGATGTATCTGCAGCAATTGAGAAGTATGCTTCAATCGTAGATCACATCCACATCACCGACCTCGATATCCGTGCTAATCAGGAGATGGGCGGTCAGCTTCAGTTCAGCCGTCAGGGTATGGACATCAAGCCATTCGTCGTAACCCAGCACACTGATCAGTACGCACAGCTCTTCAAGACCCTCCGTAAGTATAAGGATAAGATTGACTGCGTTACTTTCTGGAACCTTTCTGATAAGGATTCTTGGGTAGGTACTGCAAACTATCCTCTCCTCTTCGATAAGGATCTCAAGCCAAAGGGCGTTTATAATGTAGTATGCAACTTTGATCCAAAGCTTGACAATGCAGTAATCAAGGATGACTGGAAGCCATCAGAGCTCAATCAGCCTGGTCAGGAGTATCCACAGGTAAACTCACAGGGTTATGCTCGCTTCCGCGTAGATGCACCACAGGCTCGCACCGTACAGGTTAGCCTTGGTTTGGGTGGCCGTGGCGGCACAGTCCTGAAGAAGAATGCTGAAGACGGACTTTGGTACGGCGTTACCGAGGGTCCAATGGATCCAGGTTTCCACTACTATCATCTTACCGTTGACGGTGGCGTTGTAAATGATCCAGGCGCACAGAATTATTATGGTTCTGTACGTTGGGAGTCAGGTATCGAGATTCCTACCAATGAGGATACCGATTTCTATGCAGAGAAGAATGTTCCTCACGGCAATGTACAGCAGACACTCTTCTGGAGTGAGTCAGGCAAGTGCATGCGTACCGCTTGGGTTTATACCCCAGCAGGCTACGGTCAGATTGTTGACAAGAAGGGCAATCCTGCCAAGAAGGGTATTCAGAAGCGTTATCCAGTACTCTATCTCCAGCACGGTTGGGGTGAGAATGAGACCGCTTGGTTCCGTCAGGGTCACGCTGGCTTGATCATGGACAATCTTATTGCTGAAGGCAAGATTGAGCCATTCATCATTGTCATGACTTATGGTCTTACCAATGAGTTCAAGTTCGGTCAGCGCCGTCCAGACAACTGGGGCGAGAACTTTGAGAAGCTGGTTATTGACGAAATGATCCCATATATTGATTCTCACTTCCTCACCCTTGCTGACCGCGACCATCGTGCTATGGCTGGTCTCTCAATGGGCGGTATGGAGACTCGTATCATCACGCTCAACAATCCAGAGACATTCGGTTACTGGGGACTCTTCTCTGGCGGTCAGTATTCTCCACAGGATCTTGAGGGCAAGTCAGCTCCAAAGCTGATGTTTGTCAGCACCGGTGAGAAGGAGCAGCCTGCACGCGTTAAGCAGAGCGTTGAGGAGCTCAATGCTGCTGGTTATACCGCTGTGAGCCATGTTTCTCCTGGTACTGCTCACGAGTTCCTTACCTGGCGCCGTGCGCTCAAGGAGTTCGCCCAGTTACTGTTCAAATAAGATTTATCAGGTTATCAAATATTCTTTTTTTGCCGCAAAGTTTAGCTATTATTGACTCACATTACCTACCAATAAGGACACGAAACAGAGCATTTTCATCATTTTATGCCCAAACATACTAAATAATAATAGCTAAATTTTGTGATACCAACAAATAGTGTTATATTTGTCCACCAAATATAACACTATTTTTTTATGAAACAACATTACCTTTTTTCTACTGCAGCTTTATTCCTTGCTACAGCTGCTTACAGTTCAGCCAGTGCTGACAATCACCCGATGACTCCTTCCATCAAGGTGAATGACCAGTTCCAGCCCTATCTTTCGTTTCAGAAGCAATTGCCTGCCAATTCCGCCGAAGCCAATAAGGCGTTTAAGGAACAGCAAACGCTTGAGCAGACCATCCGCAAATCAAATCTGGCAAGACAGACGCCTGCCGGACAATTTACCCATGCTCTGACAAGAGAATACAGTGGCTATAACAACACCGAGATACATTATGAATACGACGAATTAGGACAAGAAACAGTCAGCACCACTTACCAGAAAGAATTTGGTTCTTTGATAATGACGCAACGCAGGACCACTACCTATCATGACAACGGATATCCTGCGTCAGTTATAGAAGAGAATTTCAACGATGGGCGTCGAACCGAAACCACAGAGTCACACTACAACGAAGACCTACTTGTCACCTACTATGAATACAAGAACACCTATATCACAGGTCGCCTTCAGACAATAAATAAGGAAATCAACGAATACGATTCCTTTGGCAATTCGTTATTACAAGAAAGATACGAATATGACCGCCCAGTCAGCGAAGGCGGCGTAGGACTTTACCTGAGTACCCTACTTGTAAATCAGACGGACGGAAATGGTAATATTACCTATGTTGAATCCTTGGCATATTTGCCCGATGGCAGTATTACGTGGGGATATAAGAGCGATCAAACTTACGAGAACGGTCTTTTGTCTTGCGTAGAGGTTGAATTCCTTGACTACGGTACTGACTGGCGGAAGAGTGAGCGCACGCTTTATACCTATGATGAGCTGAACAGAATCAGCCAGGAGATGAATTACAATTACGGATTTGATCAGGATCTCCAGCCTGTTAGCAAGAAGGAATACACCTATAACGAAACCGGTTATGTATCTCAACTCTTCTATGCTATAAATGAGGATTGGGAACTGTCATCATACACCATTCTGGATGGAGCAGAACTGACCGATTATAGTCAGTATGCAGGCGAATGGTATGTATCCAGCTATATGAAAGACACGAATGAAGAAACTATTTCCCGCTATTACACTCTGAACTACTCTTCTGGAGAAATGCTCCCTGCCTACATGACAATGGAGTTTCACATTAAGTATGACGAACTGGGTAACCAGACCTATAATCACTTCTATCAGTCTTGGTCACCTGACGAATGTTTTGATACAACCATTACATCAGAATACAATGAGGATGGTGACATCATCAGCAGTCATGAGGACATGAAGAACGAAAATGACTATTCTGCAGAGAAGGTAATCACAGCGAGCAGCTACCTCTATCATACCGAGCTGGATGGTCACAAAGTAATGGGTTGTATCTATTCGCATCCGATGGACTATGCCTATTCACATATTGACGTCTATACACGTGATTCACAAGATGGCGAATATTCCTTTGACTATGACTGGGCTACAGATGCCGTATATGTTTATACAGAATTGGCACACGACGCCATCAGTCAGATTAATGCCCATCAGAACAGTCATCGAACCTATAATATCCTGGGCCAGCCAGTAGAGTCTGATGCATCTGGTGTAAATATCATTCGTGATTCGAAAGGCAGAAGCGAAATTGTATTGCGCAAATAAAATTATACCGAACGCGCAAGTATCGAAACATAAATTAGATAATTAGAAATATCAAATCGGGGCAGTTTTGAAAAAAATTGCCCCTTCCTATTTTAAATAAATAAGTTATTTTTTGTGCAATGGAGAAAAAGCACTAAATTTGTACCTCAAGAAGACGCATCAAATACACAAAGATTTCTATCTCACATTGTATAAGAATATGAAAAAACAGTTAAAGAAAGTCCTCGTTCTGGGTTCCGGCGCACTTAAGATCGGCCAGGCAGGTGAGTTTGACTATTCTGGTTCGCAGGCTCTCAAGGCTTTGCGTGAGGAGGGTATCAGTTCCGTTCTCATTAATCCAAACGTTGCTACTATTCAGACAAGCGAAGGCATTGCTGACAAGGTATATTTCCTGCCAGTGACGCCTTATTTTGTAACTGAAATCATCAAGAAGGAACGTCCAGACGGCATCATGCTGGCTTGGGGTGGCCAGACGGGTCTGAATGTTGGCACTGCACTCTACCAGACAGGCGTGCTTGAGAAGTACGGTGTTCAGGTACTTGGCACCAGCGTTGAGGCAATCATGAACACCGAGGATCGTGACCTTTTTGTCAAGGAGCTTAACAAGGTTGACCTGAAGGTACCTGTAAGTGAGGCTTGCGAGACCATGGACGCTGCCCTTGCCGCTGCGCGCAAGATCGGTTATCCTATCATGATCCGTTCAGCATACGCTCTCGGCGGTCTTGGTTCAGGTGTCTGCCCTACTGAAGAGGTTTTCAAAGAGATTGCCGAGTCTGCTTTCACTTTCGCTCCACAGGTACTCGTTGAGGAGAGTCTTAAGGGCTGGAAGGAGATTGAGTTCGAGTGCATCCGTGACGCTAATGATCATTGCTTCACCGTTGCTTCAATGGAGAACTTTGATCCTCTCGGAATCCACACAGGTGAGTCTATCGTAGTTGCTCCTACTTGTTCGCTTACCGATGAGCAGGTCAAGATGCTCCAGGAAATCACAGTAAAGTGCGTTCGTCACCTCAATATTGTTGGTGAGTGCAACATTCAGTTCGCTTTCAATGCTGTAACCAATGATTACCGCATCATTGAGATCAATGCCCGTCTGTCACGTTCTTCTGCTCTTGCTTCAAAGGCTACCGGCTATCCTCTCGCCTTCGTTGCTGCAAAGATTGCTCTCGGCTACACACTTGACCAGATCGGCGAGATGGGTACTACCAATTCAGCTTACGCAGCTCCTTCGCTTGATTATATGATTTGTAAGATCCCACGTTGGGACCTTACCAAGTTCGTAGGCGTTAGCCACAAGCTGGGCTCTTCCATGAAGTCAGTTGGCGAGATTATGTCTATCGGCCGTTCATTCGAGGAGATGCTCCAGAAGGGTCTGCGTATGATTGGTCAGGGCATGCACGGATTTGTAGGCAATGACCACACCAAGTTTGAGAATCTTGACGAGGAGCTTGCTAATCCTACAGATCTCCGCATCTTCGCAATCGCTCAGGCATTGGAAGAAGGCTACACCATCGAGCGTATCGAGGAGCTCACCAAGATTGATCCTTGGTTCATTGAGCGCATGAAGAATATTGTTGACTACAAGCACAAGCTTGAAGGTTACAATTCATTGGAAGAGCTTCCAGCTGACGTTTTGAAGCAGGCCAAAGTCCTTGGTTTCTCTGACTTCCAGATCGCACGCTTCGTCATCAAGCCAGCTGTAGGCAACATGGAGAAGGAGGTGCTTTCAGTACGTGCACAGCGTAAGAAGTTGGGCATTCTTCCAGCTGTAAAGCGTATTCCTACTGTAGCCAGCGAGCATCCAGAGCTCACTAACTACCTTTACATGACCTATGCCGTTGAGGGATATGACATCAACTATTATAAGAATGAGAAGTCGGTAATCGTACTTGGTTCGGGTGCATACCGCATCGGTTCTTCTGTTGAGTTCGACTGGTGCTCTGTCAATGCCGTCTCTACTGCCCGTAAGCTCGGTTACAAGTCCATCATGATCAACTACAATCCTGAGACTGTCTCTACCGACTATGACATGTGTGACCGTCTCTACTTCGATGAGCTCTCATTCGAGCGTGTCCTTGACGTCATCGATCTTGAGTCTCCACGTGGCGTAATTGTTTCTGTAGGTGGTCAGATTCCAAACAACCTGGCTATGAAGCTTCATCGTCAGTCTGTACCAATCCTCGGCACCTCTCCAGTCAACATTGACCGTGCAGAGAACCGTGGCAAGTTCTCTGCTATGCTTGACAAGCTGGGTATTGATCAGCCAAAGTGGAGTGCGCTGACCTCTATGGATGATGTGAAGAAGTTCATTGATGAGGTTGGTTATCCAGTTCTCGTTCGTCCATCTTACGTTCTCTCTGGTGCAGCCATGAACGTATGCTACAGCGATGATGAACTCGAGCGCTTCCTTGCAGCCGCTTCTGAAGTATCAAAGGAGTATCCAGTGGTTATCTCGCAGTTTATGACCGAAACCAACGAAATTGAATTCGATGGTGTAGCCCAGAACGGTGAGGTTGTAGAATACGGTATCTCTGAGCACGTAGAGTTTGCCGGTGTACACTCTGGTGATGCTACCATGACCTTCCCAGCACAGCAGATTACCTTCGCACAGGCTCGTCAGATTAAGCGTATCTCACGCGCCATCGCCAAGGAGCTCAACATCTCTGGTCCATTCAATATCCAGTACCTTGCAAAGGGCAGTGACATCAAGGTAATCGAGTGCAATCTCCGCGCATCACGTTCTTTCCCATTCGTTTCGAAGGTACTCAAGCGTAACTTCATTGAGACTGCCACCAAGATCATGCTCGATGCTCCATATCAGAAGCCTGACAAGTCAGCCTTCGATATTGACCGCATGGGCGTTAAGGCTTCACAGTTCTCATTCGCTCGTCTACAGAATGCTGACCCAGTTCTCGGCGTAGATATGAGCTCTACCGGTGAGGTAGGCTGTATTGGCGACACCTTTGAGGAGGCTCTTCTCAACTCTATGATTGCTACCGGCTACAAGCTCCCTTCAAAAGAGAAGGCTATCATGCTTTCAAGCGGTGGCACCAAGGAGAAAGCTTCTCTGCTCGATGCAGCAGCAGCTCTCGTTAAGAACGGCTACACCATTTGCGCTTCAGAGGGTACTGCCAAGTTCCTCAACGAGAACAATGTCAAGGCAACTGCTGTAGGTTGGCCTGATGAGCAGAACAAAGACATCCCTAATGTCATGGAGATGATTGCTGACCATAAGTTTGATCTTATCGTCAACATTCCAAAGAACCACTCAAAGCGTGAGTTGACCAATGGCTACAAGATCCGTCGTGGTGCTATTGACCACAACATTCCATTGATCACCAACGCCCGTCTTGCTTCAGCCTTCATCACCGCCTTCTGCGCTATGCAGCAGGATGACATCCAGATCAAGAGTTGGCAGGATTACGAGTAATCTTATTGATCCTAATAAAAAAGTATGAGGGTTTGTTAAAGTGGCAAACCCTTATACTTTTTTGATATAATTCTGTTTACAAACTATCCTTTAGATTGCCTAAAACCTTTGAAACCTTAACAGACACAGATGGAATGCCTTTACCTCCTTTGAAACGTTCAGTATCACCAACAATTATCAGTTTGTATTTTGCCCTGCTTAGTGCGACATTAACAAGCTGTTCTCCATTCTTGCCATTGTAAAGTTTTCCTACACTTGTATTTGAATTCTCAACAATATCAAAAATGATAAGATCACATTCAGAACCTTGAAAAGTATGTATGGTACCGACTTTAATTGATTCCCAAAATGTAGCATCAACATCATTTTTGATTTTTATACGAATACTGCGTAGATATAGTTTGACTTGACCTCTATATGGTGTAATGACGCCAATAGAAACAGGTCTCATTTTGTGTTTACGGTATACCTCTAGAATAGACATTACCTTAGCTTGAGTTCCGAAGTTCATTCTAGACTTGTTTTTACCAGTTCTAAAGCTTACTTCGTCTCCCTCAATGCCAGAGTTTATTACGCGAACAACTCCTTTATAAGGTTCATTATTAACCCATCCAGGTTCCTTTTCATTCATGGCTTCAAGCTTTCCATTATAAAACTGCTCATTAATGAGTTTTACTATGGATTTATGAGAACGTCTTTGAACCAACAATCTTTGCAAAGATTTACAATCTTCATCCAATGCATTACTATAGTCAAATACATTCTCTGTCAACCATTTCTTTTTAGTCAAAGAAATGGGACCGAGTTGTTGCGGGTCTCCAACAATAATAATTCTTTTTGTGATTCTTTGAGCCAAAGCGAACAAATATGGCATAGACACCATACTTGCCTCGTCTATAATGATATTATCGAATGTTCGAGAACTCAGATTCTTTGAAACAAGAACATTTGCTATCGTAGAGAAAACGATAAAAGAACTGCTGATCAAATACTCTGTATGATTCTTAAGTTTTTCAGAGATCTCAATTCTATGCTGTTTTTTTACTAATTCTTCCTCTGTCGAACCATTTTCCTTTCTGAGCAAACGAAGTTCTTTTATTCTTTGACTAATTTCAAATAACTGCCGTCTATACTCTAATGTCTTAGCATCATTAGGGAATAGGAAATCAGTAGAAATAACATCTTCATCCGTAGATCTGCCAGCTCTGTAAATCTGACCATGGCTTGGAATGATGTTATTTTCATTCAATACTCTTACTAATTTATTTATTAATTGGTCAACAGCGACATTTGAGATACAACAAACAAGCGTATTGTCTTTTGATTCAAACAAAGCATGTATCAATGTTGCCAAAGTATGAGATTTGCCAGTACCCGGAGGTCCCCAGATAAAAGTAATATCATTCTTAATTGAAGCATTGAAGGCGCTTTTCTGAGATTTATCAAGTTTGCTCGTTCTTGATGGCTTTACGTTAACAGCAAGGAATCGTTTTACATTCTTAGTTTTTTTATTAAGAAACTTATGTAAAGGCAGTTCTTTTGTATTGAGTCCTCGCAATCTCCCTACTTGACTTGACAAAGCTTCAAGAATAAAACTAGTATCAAGATAAACCCTTCCTTTAGCATTTGGAATTATATTAATCTCCAATGCACTATTGACAAATAGTGTCATTGTCTGAACATCAAAATCCAAACCCTCACACTCGTAACTCCTGCCATTATAGCTCAGTCTAACCTTCAATCCTTCGGTAAATTGAGGTTCCTCATCGTCACTCAGGTCAAGTGTAATACCATAAATATTCTTAGTCTGAGTGTAACGCTCTACTTTTGACACACTGTACCACTCAACATTAGCAGAACTTCGTGAAGCATTGATTTCACTTCTGATGTCAAGTAGCATTTCATCAATTTTATTTGAAGGTTTTTTGGTACCTTCAAAATAATTGGGGTAATCTGATTCTATTCTTTCTACATCAAACGTATATTTGTTAAAACCATCTGCTATAAAGTACAACGAAAATTCAGAGTGTACCAAAGACATATAATCTCTTCTTTGATGAATGGGAAGCCCCTTTATATCAAAGCAGAAATTATGCCATTGCAGGTGGGTCTTAGATTCAAGGACAGATGGATTATCCTGACATTTTTTAGCAATACTCTTAACTGCATACTCAAACAAAGTCTTCGGATCATAGTTTTTTAGGCTATAGGGGACCTTAATTGGTGTTCTAAAAAGTCTTTGTGCAGATTTTTTATCTTTTTTCATTATAGTTAAGTTTCAAAAGAGAATATCAGCCATGATTTCTGTTTGCGTCTAAATCATTGACAGTAGCACACTATTCAACTTCTTCCTCATCTTTTCATCTTGAAATAATGAGAACAGTTCTGTATCTATTTCTGCATAATCAAAGCAACGCTTCAAGGCATGAAGGTTGTATCCGCTACGCTTCTCATAATCAGCAGAAGGAATCAGACTCCAGAATGCTTCACTCTGCATGTGGAAAAAAGGATTTTCAATCCTGCATTTGAAAGGATATTTCCTCACAATCTCAAACTCCAGACCATCAGCCACCATCATTTTATCTTTCTGGCCACCATCATCCACATATTGTGTCCACATCCACGAGAACTTATTAATCAATGCCTCATCAAGACTTATCTTGTTTGTTGTGATTGCCCCCTCCTCTACTAATT
Organism: Bacteroidales bacterium; assembly: GCA_045617885.1. Classification (GTDB taxonomy): domain Bacteria; phylum Bacteroidota; class Bacteroidia; order Bacteroidales; family UBA3663; genus Liminaster. Next base: position 32,525 of record JAZLJN010000080.1, read on the forward strand.
GCATCACCGACAATAACAATATCGGCTTATGAGGGGCCGTATAGCCCCTTAAAGCCGCACGTTTCATATTGCGGAATGCTTCAGTGTAATTTGAGAGAAGTTCCTCCATATATATTATATAAGGTGTGTCACCTTCAGTTTTTGCCAATGCTTTCCACCAAAGCCAAGAATAATAGCATCATTGTCTTTAGTTATTAGTTCTCCCTTTTGCAAGCCAGTAATTGCTTGCTTCAGTTCTTGCAAGGCAGAACCGCTAACACCGAACAAATCTTTCAGTACACTATCATTCTGTTGCTGCTGCTTCATAATCAAAGGATATTGAGCATTGGCATAAAAATCGAAATGCTTCTGCTTGAAGCTCTCCATATTCTGTGTCGCAAGGATGATGCTCATACCCTTGTTTCGACCTACTGCAATAAGGTTCTGCAAAGGCTTATTCTCAAATCCAAGCATATAATGAGCTTCATCGATTATGGTAAAATGACGGAGCTCTACCCGCTCATCATTTACCTGTTGTTTAGGCAAGCGCTCGTAGATGCTATTTAGTTTCGAGATGACGAAATACACGATGGCTTTAGCCATGATTCCCTCCTTCTCGAATTGTCCAAGGTTGATAATATAGCAGTTGTTAATCAAGTCAACCTTATCCTCTTCAGCAAAGATATTATTACGAACCAACTGATTCAATACCGATTTCACGCTATCCGTATCATCTTGTTTGCTTTCAGGCATCAGTGATGTATAATGATCCAGTACATCCTTAAATGTAATAGGACTAAATCCTTTCTTTTTATATGCATCAATGATGGCTTGGCTTAATCTATCATCCATATTCGAACTAATACGAGCAGGAGATATTGCACTCAAAGCATTAGCCAAAGTTGTGGCATACATATTCAACTCATTGATTGGACGTCCTGTAAAGTCCTTGAACGGGGTAAAAGGCAGAGGACGTACAACCGGATCAAGTATAGCGCTGCTGTCTGTCTCAAATTTCTGCAACCATTCTGCATTGGCAGGGTCCGAGAACTCTCCCTTGTAGTCAAACAGCAGAAAGTTAACAGGGTAGTGCGTATCTGCTGAAGCTGTGCGTATCTGGTTGATCAATACCGACAACAGGTTCGACTTACCGCTGCCAGTAGTACCTGCCACCAATACCTGCGTATTAGCCACAGCTCGGCTGTTCATATCCAAATAGGCATCCATACCATTCTCGAATTCTCCGATACGTAGATTCAATTCTGGGATATCAAGCACAGACCTTCCTCCTCTTAATGGTGTGTAGTGCAGCCACTCATCAATAGCGCCCTCTTTCAGCAGCATATCTCTTCCTCGCAGTATCTCTCGTCCTATCACTTTGCTGACTAAAGAAGAGTTGTCCCATTCTGCATCAATATTACCATATCGCAGTTTTAGCAAAGACTCAAACAAATCACCTATGTTTGACTTGGTGAAGAATGTAGTAGCATAAGGCGTACTATCACACGTTAGACTATAATGCTGCAATTCCTCCAGTGTGCGAATACTATTATCACTCAAACCCACCATCAGACAGATACGAAGCACCGTACTGAAGTGCAACGCCAATGGACGGATATCTTCAGAATATTCCTTCAGGTTGAAATGCTGTTCCAGTTGACTCTTGACCTCAGCAATCTGGTCGTGCATTCCAACTATTGCCTTAACGCTTTTTATCGAAAGACTATCTATCTTCATATCATTACATGTTATGAGTTTGTAATCCGAAATAATCGTTAGTAATCTCTGTACACTGGTTTACCTTATCACGATGCAGTGTGTAGGTGTGAGCCACGTATGCCTGTAGCTTGGCAAAGTCATGCTCAGTGGTAATCTCTGTGTCTGTACTCAACAGAATCGTCTGCTTGGCCAAATCTGGGAAGTATCGTTCCAGTATCACATTGCGGCTCTCTTTGTCAAGCACACCCATCACAGTATCAATCATCACAGGTGGTTCATAGTCACCCAAACTATAAAGCACTTTCAATAATACCTGCATCACTGTTTGCTTGGCTCCCGCATTCAGTTGGTTCAGGAAAATCTCATTGCCATCCTGATGATAGATTTTGAACGAAATGTCATCGCTATTGCCCGCAGATAATTCTACCTTTCCTATCACTCCAGCATAGACCACCAGATTAATGTTCAATTGCTCGCGCATCATACGCTCAATGTTAGCTTTCTTGGCTCGCAGGAGGCGTTTGCCCAGATCCTTAAAGAAACTAGGCAATTTGCATAGCATGTCATATTGAGGATCTGGTACCTGAGGGATATCATAGTCATATTTAGATATCTTTTTTTCAAGTTCCTTTATCTCTTCTTTCAGCTTTTCCAGATCGCGTTTTGTCTGGTCAATAGCCTTGACATTACGTTCATATTTGTCGATGAAAGAATAGTCACTACCATTAAGAGTGCGCTTATAATCCTCAAGTTGCTCTTTGCGCTGAGGAAGTTCCATCAGTTCGTTGTTCAAAGCTTCTCGTGTCTCATCGAGCTGTAGGAATGGATTTACATAAGATCCTTGCACCAGTTTCTTAAGCACTTCAACATTCATGCTGTTAAGATAGGCAAACTTATCCTCTACCATATCCTGCTCCTGTTCATTACGAATATCACGCAGCAGACGTTCTATATCAATGGTGCCAGCTGTCAAATATTGCTCTTCCACCAATTTGACCAGATGCTTTGTCACAGTCTCTATCTGAGTTTCATTGAGCACATTTTCTTTCGATGATACTACAGCCTGCTTGGCATCCAATACTACTTCCACTTGGGTTCTGATAGCAGAGGCAAGCTTCGGATAAATTACACTTGTTTCCAGATCCTTCAGCAGATTGTCTGCACTTTGTCGGTATTCCTTTTCACGTTTAGCATACGATTTGAGAGAGTCTTCAATCTTTCGGATTCTGTCGCGCATCACATCGTCCGAGTTCTTTCCCTCTCTGACTTGTTCATATTGCTCCTTATTGTCATTAGCATAGTTCAACTGCCGAGTGTAGTCGTCAGACAATCTCTTCAAACTATCTTCTTTGCTGGCCTTTTCCTGCGTCAAGTTCTGATATTCCCTACGCTGGTTTTCATTCTCCAGACGTTCTGCCTTCTTTTCGTCAAGCAATGTCTGTGCAGCCTTCTGCAACTGCTCATACTTACTGAATCCCATCACCGAATTGATATTCTTGATGATGAGTTTATTGATCGCCTCCTCTTTCACTAGTTCCGAGGTCTTCATGGCATCGAAAAGGAAATAGTTACTTAATTCTGCAGGCAGGTTACCAGCAATGATCTTGTTGATGGCCTCCTCGTTGTCAGCACGCTGCTTGGCTGTAGATCCTGATCCATACGAGAACTGGTTACCACCCATGTTCAGTTTTACTACTTCAAGCACACGTCCATCCTCTGCCAACTTATACTGACGCACAAGCTGATATTGTTGTTCGCGGTTCAGTACCATACCACTGAAGGTTATTTCCAGTGAGATAGTTTGATTATATACACCATTGGCATTCTTGACTCCTGCATTCAGAAGTTCCTCAAACTGTCGTGGCGTCTTAATCTCCAATCCATATAAGGCATGATAGATTGCATCGAAGAGCGTTGTCTTGCCACAACCATTTGCACCGCCTATCAAGATGATGGGGCGATCTTCTGTAACCTCTAAGTTCAAATCCAGTGTCTTGTAGGTCTTATAGTTCTCGGCATGTATCTTTCGTAGTTTCATGATGGCAGATTCTTTAGCGCTCGTTTGAGCAGTTTTACTATCTTCTTATCATCATTATTCTTCTTATCTTCGTTGGCATTCTGGTTGTTGCGTTCTTCATGCAGTTCACGCAGAATGAATTCTTTCATCCATTCGGCATCAATGCCACTGTCCAGGCAGAATTGCTCTATCAGTGCCATATCTTCCTTCCTTACCCCATAGTGCAGGAATATGCTGTCAAGTCCTTTGTTCATACTAATTTTTATTGCTGATTTCTTACTGTTTCATCTAAGGTCTTTCCTTTGTGGTTCTTAGCTTCAATCCATCCATTGGCAGAACGTCCGAGGCAGAACCCTGCAAGAGTACTTGGGGAATAGAATGTGTAGTCACTTATTATCTCCCAATAATCTCCTCTGTACAATGCGCACTTGTGTAAGATTTCTCTTCTTTTCTCAGGACTGAATGTACCTTCGCCTCCTTTAACCTTGCTCCCTTTAAGGAGTATATACTGACCATGCTCGCACGTAAAAGATGCATCTACCACTCCTGATTTGATATAGAATATATTATCTGTTTTCTTGGCATCTTCTTCGTCCAGACCTTTCAATGAAATCTCTTGAACCTTCTCTTCTATGAAAGGTGAAGGGTCTTTTTTGGACTGATCTTTGATATCCTTTCTCTTTTTATCTGGCTTAGTGACTATTAATCCATTGTCAGGATCATATTCAATTTCCAGAGAAATCTTTGACTGTATTCCCTCAAGGATAGGCTCCAAAAGAGACGTGATATAGGGAATTACATCCTTATTAACAAACTGCTTTTCTAATTTCTTGATAGCCTTTTTCTTTTCATCAGGGAAAGGCAAATCAAGAGCCTTCAAAGTCTCCACTTCAATATATGCTCTTATCAAATCTATCTTCATGGTGTCCGCTTATTTATAATCCTGAGGGAAGAAAGCCTTCCAGGTGCTCAGGTCGGTAGTGTTTTCAATCTCATCAGTACTATACAACCAGTTTTCACCCTGCTTGATGATAATACCACCCTGCAGATGCTTGTCCTTATTTTTATCGCTTTTCATATAAGCATTCAGTGCATTATGCTTCTCTGGGCCGTACTCATCGCTGTCTTTTGATTTGGTATCAAACAGGAATATCTGACCATTCTTCATACGAAGTACGAAATCGACATAGAACAATCCCTTGGTCTCTTCTTCTTTCTTTTCGTAAGCCACTGCATAGTTCTGCATACCTTCGTCTCCATTCTTATACCACCAGTCAATATACTGTTTGTTCTGCTCCAGAAACTGCTCAAAACCCTCTTCTGGCATCGAGCACTGACGCAAGCGGATGAATGGAATCATGGCATGTTGCTTTACGTCTGGCAATGCCATATTGGCCTTCTCGTTGTAGATCCTGTCCTCAGGCACCTTCCACTCATAGGTCTTTATTGATTCGCTCTCCAGCTTCTTTTGTCGCTTCTCCAGTATCTTAGCATATCTTGCCAATGCTTTCTGAATCACATCACTGAAGCGAGGTTTATTCTCATGGTAGAGAACCACCTTCTTGGCTTCTGTTTCGAAGATCTCAAACAGCTCCTCAAGGATTTCCAGCAGATAGTTTGCCAGCACATCTGTACTATGTGCTTTCTCAAAACTCCCAAGTTGTTCACGACAATAAGCACGGAAAACTCTATCCACTTCGCCTGCCGTACGCGCATACTTAAAGGTTTCGCTGCTGATAGATTGAATACCGAGCTCAAACTCCACCTTAACATCCTGAGGGATTTCCACGTTGATTGTGTTCACATCAAAGCGGATCTTTCCCCTCATCGTAATACGATTCTTGGCAGCAATGTTCATTGCTCCTTCTTCCTCATTCGACACTCCTGCTTCGTCCTCTTCAGTCGGGAAGAGGAAAAGTTCTTTTTGGATGTTAAGCAGCCAGAGTTCCTGGAAGGTTTCTCTCAGCACTCGCTTGAAATCAGGTCCCAGTCGGTTTCGCTGTCCACTGGGGCGTTCTTTATATGCCGAAGTTAATGACACATTTTGCAGGCCTTCCCTTCTGTGAGCCACAAGTGTAGAGATGTAATCCATATCATCCTGCACAATGGCAATCTTATCTTTGCTCAAATCAGTATAGACATACCCCTGGTTCAGACAAGGCTCGGCATAGAAGTGTTGCTCTGGCATGCGCATGATACGTCCTACGGTCTGAACCGTGAATGTGAAACTTTCGAGCTTTCTGAAGATGAGCAATACTGCGGCACGGGGACAGTCCCATCCCAGAGCGATAGCCTGTTTGAACAACAATACCTCCACAAGACTCCCATTGCGCTCTATGCCTTCCAGGTTAGTCTTCTCATTGCTCAACCAGATAGCAAGTTTCCCATTACCAGCAGAGATGCCTTTCACCTTATCCAGATACTCTTTTATCTCTTCAGCCAATTGAACCTCTTCAGAACTGAGGCTTGCCGACGTGTCATTGGGGAGCTGTATCAGGAGCAAAGGTTTGACCTTTGAGCCCACTTTCTGATATGCTTTTCTGAGCTCATTCTGTTTGTCCAAAGCTTGTCTTGTCAGATATTGCACCATTGATGCTTCGTCCATCGTTGTTGGTTTCAGTGCAGGGTTCAAAACCAGACCAGATTTGATCATCTGCTCCGTTACTACATCTTCTCTATCGATAGTATAACTGTCATCGCCCGTAGTGATTGGTGTGGCACTGATGCGGAACTCCACTCTGGCATTGATATTCTTCAGTACTTTCTCTGACTTATTGGTCATGCGACCACCGAACAGATGTTCTTCATCTATGACGCATATCAGGGCGATGCCCTGCTCGCAGGTTCGTCGGGTGATGTCATACAATGATCGGTTCTGCTCCGTATCACGTATCATCAACGCATTATCCTTGTTGATACTCTCCCAGTTGACGAACAGGATCTCTCCTGGCTGGATAACACTACTGCCTGACAAGTCAAGTTCATCATAAATCACCGGACGCAGCGTGTTTGTCTCGCTGAAGTATGACTTCATCTTGAAGTAACTCTGTTCATGCAGCTTATTCGGAGCAATCCAAACGTATGCTACCTGGCTGTATGGACAATCGCTTCGAGTTGGCAGTTCCTCTGTCAACTTCCATAGCACTTCGCTTGCCATCACAGTCTTTCCACTTCCAGTCGGGGCTTTGAACACGAGTTTCTGTCGGTTTCGCTTGCGTCCAATCATCGCAATTAGCTTTTCCTTCAAAGCAGCTACAGCCTTTTGTTGGTATTGTATTTCCTTCATAAGCATCAAAACACTAGTGTTAACTGATTGTCTGAATTTGCCTCAGGTTCTGTCTTCACTTTCTCCAGAAGAGGATCCTTATATTTGGGCAATACACGTTGATAAGCATCATAGATAGCGGCTGGCAGGGCTATACACTTCACCTTGTCCTCCACCTCAATGAACTCATCGGTAAAAGCATTTCTCGATGGAGAGAACAGATACACCTTGATAGGCTCTTTTACCTCCATCTCTTTGATCTGCTCTACAAAAAGCTCTATGTACTCTTCCTTGAAGATAACCAGCATCTGCTTCTTGCCATCAGCGTAATAGTGATAGATCTTATCATTCTTATACAATGAACCAAACGAATCTTGCTTCGTATAAAGATCCTCTTTGATGCACAGCAGATCTGTTGACAGGCTCATCAGTTGACGCATATTCTTGGGTGTGCGTTCTCGATCTACGAAGTCTGTCTTATAGTAGCGCAGATTGTTATTCTTCAATCCTTCCACCTTCTCTCCCTTAGGAGTAGTGTAACCATAGATAACTCTTTTGTTTCTTTCGTAGGTCACATTCTCGCAGATGTTATTCTCGTTGTTAGTTATCAGGATACAACGGCGATGACCTCCATCTTCTGCGTTAAGTAGCATCGTTGCATGAAGGGTGGTGCCTGAACCTGCAAAGAAGTCGAGGATGATGGAGTTCTTATCAGTCGAAATTTGTTCAATGCGTTTCAGCAAACGAGTTGGCTTTGGTGTGTCAAATCGCTTTTCACCATCAAATATTTTAGCTATTTCCTTTTTTGCTTCGTCAGTATGACCAACTTCTTCATGCATCCATAGATTTGTCACAACTCGTCCTTTTGCTTGATCAAGGTATGTTTTACGAGCTATACCACCTTTCCCTTTGTTTGAAAAGAAAAACCTCGGCCAGCAACCTTCATCGTATCTTTTTTGAGACTTAGAAAATGTTTCATCAGATGGATTAGACAGCATTATTGATAGCACACCTACTCTGACCTCTTCAGTAGGAATACCACAAACTTCAGCTCTTTTTTCTGCATCTTCAATATCTTTGAGTTCGTATTCTGCCCATTCTGACATTGCAGTAAGCATATCGCTTTGTTTTAAGGGCCAATGAGCTCCTTTGTAAGGATAAATTAGTTCACCTGTAATTGGATGCTGGATAGCGTAAACCATTCCTTGATGAGCAGCACCATCTGGAGCAAACGCATCACTGCTTCTCCAAAGTCTTGGATCTTTGTCAGGACTTTTGTATTTTGCATTTGATTTTTCCTGTCGTGGTAATTCGTTAGGAATCCAACTAGCATTTCTGCTATAAACAAGAATATGTTCTTTCTCATTACTTATTCCTTTAGAATCATTTCTTGGAGAATAAGATCTTTGCCAAGAAATATCTCCATAGAAACTACCTTCTTCAAATATATCGTTACATAGTAATTCAAGATTTGCCTGCTCATGATCGTCAATCGAAATGAAGATCACGCCACGATCCGACAGCAAGCGTTTCGCAATACGCAAACGCTTGCTCATGAATGATAGCCACTTTGAATGACGGTAACCATCCTCGCTATCTACAAATGAATCATTATAAATGAAATCCTTGTTTCCTGTATTATAAGGAGGATCAATATAAATCACATCAATGCTTTCTTTATGCGTATAGGCCAGTGCATTAAGTGCATGTAGATTGTCTCCTTCTATCAGTATATGATTCGGGGCATCAGAATCATCGCTGATAATCTGACGTTCTTTTACCTCGGTCAACACCGGGAGTTTCGTGCGCAGTTCTTCCTCTACGTCCTCAGCATGGTCTTCCCATACCAGACCGTAGCGTTTCTGCTCACTCAGCAGTTCCAGCAGACGAGCTTTTTCTTCGTCGTCAAGCCCAGGAAGTGACTTGATCTTCTCTCGCAGTTCGTTCTGTTTTATCTTTGATGTACTCATGATATCAGTGTGTTTAGAATGACAGATCTGCGTCTATCGTATGGTAAGACATTGGTTCGACTACCGAGCGCACATGCATCCAAGCCTCTTTAGTCTTGCCATAACTGAGGATGGTCTTGCCTGTTTGATCGCGCACAGCAGCCAACTCATTGTAGATACGTGCTGCTGTTACTTTGAGATAGGTCCAAAGCGATGATGATACACGCTGACGCTGCCAGATCAAGTATAGATTCAGATTACCAAAGGTTTGCTCTTTAAGGAAAGCCATCGTGTAAGCCACCACCGTAGCTTTAGCATTGCCCATTGTACGGATAAACTGTTTGTAGTCCTGAGAGCCATCACCATTGTACAATATGCGATAAATAATCAGCAATGCTACAGTCTCCTGATAGAAATTTTCGTCGGGAATGAATCTGCCATCGTCCAGAGTCTTCATCATCATCTCGTAAGTAGTGCCAATGCCTTTCACTGCATCGTGTGGCTGTCCCATCCAGCTGATGCGTACTCGGGCTACATCCTCCTTGCTAAATCGGCATTCCTTAGGATATTTTCCATCGTACAACTGCTGGTCTGCTTTGCTTTTACACTTTCCTCGCTCTACATCATACTGGCCACGCAAACGCTCAAAGAACCAATACTGTACATCTCCACGCGAACTTGGAATCAGGATGTGACGTGACAGATCCTCCATCGTTTTATTGAATGGACAACTTACGGAGAAATCTGACGGTTTGATTGGGTTCTGGGTATTGCTATAGCGTGTGATGTCACTGGCCAGTCGCTCCACATCGTTATTGAACACCAAGATCTTGACTTGTACATATACACCTTCATAAGAAACACGCTGACGATGACTGCTACGTGGATTCCTGGCCTCGAACAATGTGGCTGTGGTCTGACCTCCATTGACAATACGGAAATCGTGCAATGACTTCAGTATGCCCATGCTGACATACTCTTTCTGTGTAGCTGTTTCTTCTAAATCTGAAACGTCAATTTTATCATTTTTAACTGAATCTCGATCTTCAAAACCTGTTGCCAATGCTGTGATACCATTGTTGTAGGCCAGAAACATCTGGTTCTCTTTCTCCAATGTCTCTATCATACCTGCATTTGTGGAGTTCTTCTTGGTCTTTTTGGTACCGAGGTAATAACGCACATTACTCAGCAGCAACCTTGTATTATATTTCTCATAGAGCCTGTATAACAGTTTAGCTGGGAACATGGCTAGGAGGCACTGGTACTGAAAAGTCTCCGACTCCATTTTAAGGTATGGAATCTTATACTTGTAATCTTCGGTAAAGTCAATGTTGATCTCCTCATGATCCTTGCCAGAACGCAGGTTGCCAAAAAGCTTCTTCAAATCCCAAACCAGAGGCTCAACATGGACGTTAGGAATACGTATATTATCGATTTCACACTTACCTATGTTTCCGTTGCTCAAGACACAAAGCACTACCGACTGCACATCTCTTGCAACATCATAGATAGCTCGAGCAGCATCATAGGTATCATCTTTTCCTGCCAAGTATTCATTTTCCTCAAAATCATAACGAGAGACTGCCTCCACATAGAAGCCTTGCATACGCCGTAATGCACGGTCAGTATCTTTTTTCAGAAAAGAACTAACCTCATTTGAGTTTGAATCTGTTAGACTATAAAAGAGAGTGAGCACTTCACCATTTCTGCTCAAAGCGTATCCATGAATCTCGCCTGATACATCTCCATTGGTCTTTGAAAAACGTGCGTAACAAAACTGGGGGTCATCAGTATCGAAGAAGGTATAGATTCGGTTAACAATATACTTGGTAAAAGCGACCTCAGGTGTTGGACATTCATCCATCATCTGCATCACCTCTGTGTTCATCTGCTTCAGAAAAGGCAAGAGCTCGTCGTCCATAATCGGAGTTTAATATTCTGCTCCATTCCCTATTACCCGATTCGGAACGCTTGTTTCTATTTCATTATATGTAAGTACACACAAAAAAAGGCGCGGGCACTGCATTCGTCGCTCGTCCCGCTATCACTGGCTCTGGTAAAGCCTCCTAGGTAGGAAGAGCAACACAGAGCCCACACCGGACCGCATATATGACCAATGTGCCTTTTGTACGAATACAAAAAGCCCATGGACGTAGATACGTCGAGTGGACGCCTCTGGTTGCCTTACCTTTGACCTAGTGTTGAATTTACCAGATTCGTGATAGCCAAAGACAAGACGTATGAAGACGTCTTTTTAGTATGTCTGCCCGCAATTTAACGCCCAGCGTGCAGGGCGGCTTCGTAAACTGACGAAGCAACAGGATACGTATAAGACTTTGTCCTTATTATCGCGGCAAATATAATTCTTTTCTACGATATTTCCAACTTTTTGATTGAAAAAGAACATTGAACGGCTGTTTTACTGTCAATTTGGGGGTTGTTTCGGGGGTAATGATTATCTTTGAGGCGTATTCAGAGTAAGATGATATCAATACAACTCAATGTATTCGTATTCATTACCCACCAATGACAGATAGTGCTCAAAGGCTTGGCGTGTGAGAACTACTGTACCGCGACAGTCGTTTGGATGGAACGAGAGGGTATCGGCTTGCTGCAGATTACGGTCAAGGAAAAGATACACGTGATGCTCCTCATCATTAATCAAGCCGAAGGGAGAAACACTGCCTGGCTCCAGACCAAGATACCGCATCATGCGTTCGGGAGATGCGAATGAGAGCTTACCACAGGAAGGAAGTCCCTGTGCCTGCAATGATGTTTTGAGACGCTGCTCCAGATCATGGATATCCAGATCATGGTCACAGTCAAAGCAAACCAGATAATGCTTGTTGCCTTTGTGATTGCGAAAGAAGAGGTTCTTGCAATGTACAGATCCGTCATCCTTCCACCATTGCTTTGCCTCTTCAATGGTCTTGCCTTCGGGATGGTTATAATTAGTATAGGGTATCTGATGCTCGGTCAGATAATTCAGGACTTTCTCTTCACGTGTCATATTATTATAATAATGTATGCTATTTTTACGCCAAAGTTCTTGGCATCCATTTCTCAATCTTTAATTTCGCGCCAAGAGTCTTGGCGTCCATTTCACGATCTTTAATTCCGTGCCAAGGAGTCTTGGCGCCCATTTCACGATCTTTAATTCCTTGCCAAGAAGTCTTGGCGCTCAATCCAAGCTCTTGGACTCATGAAAAAAAGTCTTGGCAAACAATCCGAGAGGTCGGATGACTTGCCAAGACTATTTTTCAACAAATCGGAGACCTCGTACGGCAAAGTCGCCTCCAGACCTCAAATTTGCTTATTCGCGCACTAACTTATGTACATAAGGAGCATCAGCCTTAAACTCTTTCCAGGCACCCTCCTTCTCTCCGTTAGGATTTGCGTACTTCACAAAGTTGGTCCAATAATCTACCATACGGTTGCTCAAAGCATTATCGGCTTCGGTAAACGGACGCCATGAACGGTCCTGTGTATGGAACACTGACCACAACTCTGAACTATGGAACGAACCGGTAAGCGCCGGACGACCATCAGTAGGAGGCGCAGCATCAAAATAATAGACGTATGTAGGCTTGGTAGAGAGGCTGTCACGCACGGCAGCAAAGTCCTCAAGACCCTTGTCCAAGCCTGGCATGTCATTAGCCACTGAACCTACCATATAAGGGATGTCAGCAACAGTATTATCCAACACAGCCTCACTGAAATCCTTGGTAAGCAGTTTGCCATCAATATGAGGCGTGCTGAGACGCCAGTTGCCCGTCTTCTTGACATACTCCTGCTGGGCATCGTAGAGTGTAAACCAATCAGCTGCCATCAGATCATCATAGGTAGTGATACGGGCAGCATCAAGTATCTGCTTGTGCAGCTGGTCAGCCTGCTGCTGATTATTATCAACGCCAAGTGTACGGTTCAGGCCACCAGCACTCATGATGATAGCCTTCGAGATATAGGGTTTAGCCAATGGCGAAGAAACCAGACAACGCACACTGCCACCTCCCGCACTCTGACCAAAGATGGTAACATCAGTAGGATCACCGCCAAACTGGGCGATATTGTCATGAATCCACTGCAGCGCCTTCAGCTGATCATAGATGCCATAATTGCCCGAAATACCCTCTTCAGAGCGGGCAGTCAGCTCTGGATGGCTCATGAATCCAAAGATACCCAAGCGATAGTTAATAGTAACCAGGATCACATCACGCTGTGCCCATGCCTCACCGTCAAACTCCTTCTCAAAACCCCAGCCAGCATGGTAAGCACCACCATGTATCCACATAGCCACTGGCAGTTTCTTCTCAGGATGGGCAGAGGCTCCCTTTGGAGTCCACACATTCAGGTAAAGGCAGTCTTCACTGAACTCCGGATCATTGTCATAGAACTCCACGCCATAGTTGGCATCATTCGGATCATGGGCTGCCTGCCATGATGCACAGCTCCATGTATCAGCCACCATGACCGAATCCCATGGCTGAACAGGTTGAGGAAGCTGCCAACGCAGGTCTCCTATTGGGGCAGCTGCGTAGGGAATGCCTCGGTAAACAACAGAAGATTCAAGTTCTACACCTTGCACCTGACCACCTTCAATAGTAAGTACAGGTGTCATCTCATCAGCAGCAGGTACATTGACTGTACAACCTACAGCAAGAACTGCCAGCGTAAGAATCGGAAATGAATAGTTCATGGAAGTGTGATGAATAATGGGGTCATGATAATTGGATTCAAAGCTTGATCTTTGAGATAAAGTCAAACTCCTTAGCCTTTTCAATATATTTGCGACGATCAAAATATTCCTGTTCAGTAATCTCGGTTTCATGACCGAAGATGGTCTTGGTGAAACGCTTCTGTACCTCCTGCGTGCCATCCTTGGGTTCAGAGGTGCAGGTCCAGACATCTTTCAGCTTCTCGCCACGGAAGAAGTAGAGTTCCTCACGCTGATAGCCGTCAGCACGAGTGACAAAGTGACGTACACAATGAGCAGCCGGAAGGATGTGAAGGGTAGCAGGTTCTGCCTCAAGCACAAAGAGCGGATCTTTATCCGATGAGGTGAAGACAGCTGCACAGTCACGGCTTAAGCCGACACGAATGAAATTACCATCCTCATCCATGGTAACATTACTGAAGGCTACCGGACGGCGGACGATATGGGCAGAATCACTGTTCGACTGATGATTGTCACACCAGAGACGGTACAACTGGATGTTTGAGTCAGAGGCTACAGACTTATAAACCTCACTGAAACGCTTTGACACATAGAGTTCTTCACCCATATATGAGACCTTGTACCACTCCACATCCTGACCTAAGCAGGCAAGCAGATCGCCTGACGCAGGATAGGCTGGTCCCTTGGTATATGGATCATTGAAAATCTGGGCATTGGTGCTCGGACCACGACGCAGACGAACGGAACTGCCCTTGATCTGGACAGCATCAGAAGCAACAGAATAGGTAGTAAGGGTTCCCTTATTATCTGTAATAAAGAGAGACTTGGATGAGACGCCAATCGACTTTGGACGCGAAGCAAGCGTGGTAGTAGAGAGGATATCACCGGTATTCTCATCTACCAGCGATACGCAAAAGCCAGCACCCTGCTTCTCATATCCCTCAAGCAGATAGCCGTCAAGTGTGGTGGAGAAAGATCCGTCCTTGAAAGATACAGACTCATAAGAGGCTGCCTTATCTGCATTATTCGGACTATATACGTGACTCTTGACCAAAACATGAGCTTCAGCCAAAAGAAACACAGACGATAACAATATGGTCAAAAACAGTTTTTGCACGGTCAATTCAGATAGTATTATCAATGAATAATTTCTATAAACTTAAGTGCGCAAATATAGTTATTTTTATCCATATAGAAAAAGGATTTGGAGAAAAGAAATCATTTTAGTACATTTTTTAACAAAAAATGAAATGATATTTTGATAATCTGCCGAATATTTGTAAATTTGCAAGCAAGAATTACAACCTTTTTTGTATCGCTGACTCATGAATCTCTTTCAACTATTCAAGAAACTCTGGCCCTTTGTACAACCCTACAAATGGCTGGTACTTGCCACACTTATCCTGACGCTGATCGGCTCGCTGATAGCCCAGGTCAATGCGCTGGTGCTTGACCGAACCGTAGATGCCATCAATGAACTGATTTCGAATACAGGATTTGAGTGGAAACACGCCGCCCATATCCTGACCGTGATTACAATCATACTGCTCTCAAAGGAGGCGCTATCCGTAATCATCAACTATGCCCAGAATTACTTTGGCGAACGCATGAGAGTGCATGTATCCAAGGATCTGGCGCAGTTGGCGGTAGAGCGTATCCTCTCCTACCGGATGGCATTCTTCAGCCGGAGTGGCAATGAAGCTGGCCGACTGCAAACCAGAATTGACCAGGGTGTCAGTTCGCTGTCCACCACCGTACAGAATACATTCATTGACCTGCTGCCTCTGTTCACCTCTGCCCTGCTGGCATTGATTCTCATGTTTGCTGCCAATGTATATGTGGGCCTGACGGCATTGTTTATTGTACCTATATATATATGGATTACGGTACGACAGGGCAAAAGACTCAAGGGATGGCGTCAGCAGATGAGACAATACCGTGAGCAGAAATCTCATGGCATAGTAGGTATCATCGAATCAATCAATGTAATCAAGTCATTCAACCGCGAATCCATCGAGTCAAAGAAGCAGTGGGACATCCAGTCAAACCTGACCGATAATCTGCTGAACACCCGCAAACTCATGCTGTATTACGACGGATGGAAACGATTCATTCAGCAGATCGGCACCGTACTGATCATAATCCTGACAGCTTACCTCGTATTGATAGATTATCCGGGAATGACCATTGGTAAGATCATGTATCACGTCATGCTGTTCGCCAATGTCACCGCACCTATCACCCAGCTGCAGCGCATCTTTGACACACTGAATGATGCTCTTATCTATGCCGAGGGTTATTTCAGTGTGATTGAGGCTAAAGAGGAGGTAGAGGCCACAGGCAAATACCGTCCGGAACATATTGAGGGCAGATTTGAGATAGAGCATGTGGACTTCAGTTATCCCAACGGAACAAAGGCTCTGCATGACATCAACATGAAGATAGAGCCAAACCGGGTGACTGCCTTTGTGGGACTCTCGGGCGCTGGCAAATCTACGATTGTGAACTTGCTGGATAAGTTCTATACTCCACAACAGGGAAGGATCCTGCTTGACGGCGTGGATATTCAGGAATATGACACACAGTATCTGCGTGACAACATAGGTCTGGTATTGCAAAAGAACCACATCTTTGACGGAACCATTGAGGAGAATATCCGATACGGACGTACCGATGCTACGGATGAGGAGGTGCGTGATGCTGCAAGGAAAGCATTCATCCTGGAACAAATAGAAAAACTGCCGAACGGCTTCAAATCACTTGCCACGCAGCTTTCGGGCGGTCAGCAGCAACGCATTGCCATAGCGCGTATGTTCCTGAAGAATCCTCCTATCATCTTCCTTGACGAACCGACGGCTTCACTTGATGCCATTGCTACAGAACAGATCAAGGCATCAATTGATGCAATCAAGAAAGACCGTACAGTAATCATCATCTCACATTCCATCTCACAGATTATTGATTCTGACCTGGTGTATGCCCTGAAAGATGGACGCGTGGAGCAATCAGGCGATCCGGACGGACTCTACCACAAGGGAGGAATATATAAGGAGATTGTGGATGCCTCTGCCCGAAGCCTGAACATTGACAAGCTGGCAAACACCATCAGCGGCGAATAAAAAAAACTTGCCGTGTCTTTCTGACTCGGCAAGTTACCAATACAATAATCTTAAAATTAAAGGCAGCCTCAATCTGAGGTTGCTTTTTTATTAATAGGTGATGAGTGGCTCAAGCTCCTTAGCCTGCTCAATCATACGCTCGAGCTCGCTAACAGCAGGAACACGGTTGCAGAGGTTCTTCTGCTCATTGATCTCAACCATCTTTGGCTGGAGATTAGCAGCTACGCGATGACGGAATTCCTTAACAGTATCAACGCCAGCAGCCTCGAGAAGTTCTGCAAACTGACCAGCGATGCCATTGATACGCATAAGATCAGCATGGTTAGTCCACTTGAGGATGAGCTTGTGGCTGATGCCACTTTCCTCTTCTACCTTCTTACGGCCAGCAGCACTAGCACATTTAGCAAGGAGATCATCAGTTGTCTTAATGCCTACAGCCTCAAGCTTCTCAGCATAAACCTCTCCAATACCCTCAATCTGGATAATTTTGTAAGCCATACGATTTGTTTTTTAAGTATTAATATTAAAGTTGTGAATGGATGCTTATTTTATCACGTTGCAAATATAAGGATTTAATTATAATTGGCAATAATATGAGGAAATAATTAATAAAGAGATGACAAAAGTAGAACATTTTGTCATCTTTACCTATCAGTGCAATGGATTTCACACTAATTGCATAGTCTTTTTTAAAAAACTTTTGAAAAACCTTGGATAGCAAATTTAAAGTATTTATCTTTGCATTGTAAAAATGAAAAAACAGATTAG
>JAZLJN010000081.1:0-7167 GCA_045617885.1 Bacteroidales bacterium
CTTCGGTCTCTCTGGTACTGGTAAGACCACTCTTTCTACCGATCCAAAGCGTCGCCTTATCGGTGATGACGAGCACGGTTGGGATGACAACGGCGTATTCAACTTCGAGGGTGGCTGCTATGCTAAGGTTATCGGCCTCTCTAAGGAGAACGAGCCAGACATCTACAATGCTATCAAGCGTAACGCTCTCCTTGAGAACGTAACCGTAGCTGAGGATGGTACTATCGACTTCAACGATAAGTCAGTTACCGAGAACACTCGTGTATCTTACCCAATCAACCACATCAACAACATTCAGCCAGGTTCATCTGCTCCAGCTGCTAAGAACGTTATCTTCCTCTCAGCTGACGCATTCGGTGTATTGCCTCCTGTATCTATCCTTACTCCAGAGCAGACCCAGTACTACTTCCTCTCTGGCTTCACCGCTAAGCTCGCTGGTACAGAGCGTGGCATCACTGAGCCAACTCCAACCTTCTCTGCTTGCTTCGGCCAGGCATTCCTTGAGCTGCACCCAACCAAGTACGCTCAGGAGCTCGTTAAGAAGATGAACGCTAACGGTGCAAAGGCATACCTCGTTAATACTGGTTGGAACGGCACTGGCAAGCGTATCTCTATCCCTGATACCCGTGGTATCATCGACGCTATCCTTGACGGCTCTATCCTTACAGCTCCAACTAAGAAGATCCCTTACTTCAACTTTGAGGTTCCAACTCAGCTCAACGGCGTTGCTTGGGGTATTCTTGATCCACGCGATACCTATCAGGATCGTTCTAAGTGGGAGGAGAAGGCTAAGGATCTCGCTGCTCGCTTCATCAAGAACTTCGACAAGTACACCACCAATGAGGCTGGTAAGGCTCTCGTAGCTGCTGGTCCACAGCTCTAATTCATTTAGAGCGTCAGCAGCAACGTGCCTTCAGCATCAGCTGCTGGTCCACAGTCTAATATAAATACACTTGCTTGTTTCTTCTTTAGTTGCAAGCAAGTGTATTTTTCATTATTTTATTTCGTGTTCCTTTTGCATATCGCACCTATAAGTGCCATTCTTTTTTCTCTCCATCAAGTAACATATAAATAATAACTTGGTCAAAAACTACAATGAGTTTATATCGAACAAGGAATTGAAGGAATTAAAAGAAATACAAGCTGTTAAGGTTTTCCTTTCATTCCCCTAGATTCCTTGTAGAAAAATACCAATTTATTATTTGTACTTAACCAAAGGAAATCAAACAAAATCAATTTTGCTAACTGTTTATTCTATGAGATACTTCTGTTTATTCTTTTCGAGCATCATTATTACCTCTTTTCTTGGCTGCAGTATCAAGAACGCTGATGCAAGCGAAAACATATTGTGGTACGAGAATGAGGCGGAGGTGAAGGATGATCTGGTGGATGTATTCTATCTTGTGTCCACTGAAATACTGGAAGAAAAAGATGAACAGGGGAATGACAGCTATATCGCAAAACTCACGCCTGAAGAGATAGAAGCTATCAAGGCAGAGATGAACTATGCGAGAAAGATGTTTGGTGATTCATTGAATTTCTTTTCTCCTTACTATTCCCAGTTTACCATGAGTTCTATGAACTTGTCACCGGACAAAAGGGAAGAGGTAAGGGCAGTGGCTTCAAGAAGTGCTATAGATGCTTTCCATTATTATATAGAGAACCTCAATCAGGGACGAACTTTTATCCTTGCCGGATTCAGTCAGGGAGCCATGCATCTGCTCGATATATTGCGTGAAATGAAGGAAGAGGATTATTCGCGCATGATAGCTGCCTATACCTTGGGTTATAGGCTTACGGCAGAAGACTTGAAGCACCCTCACATTAATGCAGCACATGATGCATACGATAGAGGAGTGGTTATCTCGTTCAATTCCGTTGCTACAACAGAGGCAATATGGGATGAGGTAAGTGCAGGTGCTGCTACTTGCATGAATCCTGTGAATTTTCGTACTGATGATGAGCCAGCCTCATTCATATTTAAAGGAGATACATTGGACGTAAGAGTTGACACAACGAACAATGTTTTGATTGTCAATAGTGCCAATATCTCAAACTATCGGTTCCCTCCATTAGACGCAATCTGCAAACCGGGAAACCTTCATCATTGGGACCTGCTTTTCTATAGAGATTTCATCCGAAAGAATGCAATAAAACGGGCTTATCTTTGATTATATCGTATTTTATTGCTCATTTTTTATGTTGTTGAGCATAAAGTGATTGTTCAGATACCCCCAAAAAAGCGAAAAAATATAAAAAAAACAAATTTTTGGCAAATAAACTTTGCAAATTCAATATTTTTACTTATCTTTGCGGCGCAATAGGCACTCATAGGTTTTCTTTGAGGCCGTTGTATTTGTATAAACTATAAAACATCATCAGATAGTGGAGACTTTTTATAGAACGCACAAGTATCTGGTTGAGCACGTTTACTCACCTGTACGTCGTGGATTGATTGATGAGATTAACTGGAGCAGTCGCTTGATTGGTATCAAGGGAAGTCGTGGTGTGGGCAAGACCACATTCCTATTACAATATGCCCTTGAGAAATACGGTCCTGACGACCGCCGTTGTCTCTACATCAATATGAATCATTTCTATTTCTATACCCACACGTTGCGTGAGTTCGTTGCTAACTTCCAGCAGATGGGTGGTAGGACTTTGCTTATTGATGAGATTTTTAAGTATCCAGATTGGAGTGAGGAGTTGAAGTTTATCCATGGTCAATACCCAAAGGTTCAGATTATCTTTGCAGGTAGCACTGTGATGCGCCTCAAGGAGGAGAATCCTGTGCTCAATGGTGTAGTGGATAGCTATAATCTTCGTGGATTCTCTTTCCGTGAATACATCAACCTGATGGCTGGCACGAACTTCAAGGCTTACAGCTATAAGGATATTCTTGAGCATCATTCAGAGATTGCAACCGAAATCTGCAGCCAGATCAAGCCTCTGAATTATTTTAAGGATTATATCCATCATGGTTATTATCCATTCTTCCTCGAAAAGAAGAACTACTCTGAGATGCTCATCAAGAAGATGAACACCATGCTTGAGGTGGATATTCTCTTCCTGAAGGAAATTGAGTTGAGCTATCTGCCAAAGCTGAAGAAACTGCTTCACATTCTGGCACAAGAGGCTCCTTGTTCACCTAATGTCAGCCTTTTGGCAAAGAGTATCGAAACGAGCCGTGCCACTGTGGTTAACTACCTCTCTTATCTTAAGGAGGCACGACTGATCAATATGCTTTATACACAAGAGGAGCAGTTCCCTAAGAAACCTGCTGTGGTGTATATGCACAATACAAATATTCTCTATCCAACTTGCCTGAATGAGGTAGAGCCACGTCAGCTGCGTGAGACATTCTTCTACAATATGCTGCATCAGGGCAATAAGCTCAATAAGTGCAACGAGCGTAATGTACAGTTCCTTGTGAATGGTAAGGATCGTTTCCGCGTATGTGACTGGGTAGTTCGCACCAAGAACAATCCAGAATATTTCTATGCAATCGACAATTTTGAGGTAGGTCATGACAATGTCATCCCATTGTGGCTGTTCGGCTTCCTCTACTAAACAAAGACTTGAAATACTAACTTTATTCTTATACTAAAGTATTTTTCGGTATCAATTATTTTTTATACACAATTACATTTTAAATTTACAAAAACATGGCAAAGAAATTTATGACATGTGATGGTAACACCGCTGCTGCACATATTGCATATATGTTCAGTGAGGTTGCTGCTATCTATCCTATTACGCCATCTTCTCCAATGGCTGAGAATGTGGACGAATGGGCTGCTCAGGGTCGCAAGAACCTCTTTGGCGAGACTGTTCTCGTACAGGAGATGCAGTCTGAGGGTGGTGCTGCTGGTGCCGTTCACGGTTCACTGCAGGCTGGTGCTCTTACCACTACCTTCACTGCTTCACAGGGCTTGCTCCTGATGATTCCTAATATGTATAAGATTGCAGGTGAGTTGATCCCATCTGTATTCCACGTATCTGCACGTACCCTTGCTTCACACGCTCTGTGTATCTTCGGTGACCACCAGGATGTCATGGCTTGTCGCCAGACCGGTTTCGCTATGTTGGCAGAGGGTTCTGTACAGGAGGTAATGGACCTCGCTGCTGTTGCTCACCTTGCTACACTGTCAAGCCGTGTTCCATTCCTGAACTTCTTCGACGGTTTCCGTACTTCTCATGAGTATCAGAAGATCGAGGTTGTTGATCAGGAGGAGCTTCGTCCACTCGTTGACTGGGACGCTGTAAAGGCATTCCGTGAGCGTGCTCTCTCTCCAGAGCATCCTGAGATGCGCGGTATGGCTGAGAACCCAGATGTGTTCTTCGCTCACCGTGAGTCATGCAATCCTTACTACAATGCCGTACCAGACATCGTAGCTAAGTACATGGATCAGGTTTCTGCTATCACCGGCCGCAAGCATCGTCCATTTGACTACTATGGTGCTCCAGATGCTGAGAACATCATCGTAGCTATGGGTTCTTCTACTGAGTGCATCAAGGAGGTAGTTGACTATAAGGTTGCTCAGGGCGAGAAGGTAGGTTTGATCTGCGTTCACCTCTACCGTCCATTCTCACTCAAGTACCTGAAGGAGGCTATCCCTGCTTCTGCTAAGAAGCTCTGCGTACTTGATCGTACCAAGGAGCCAGGTGCAAACTCTGAGCCACTCTACCTCGATGTAGTAGATGCACTCGCTGAGCTTGGCCTCCTCGGTCAGATTAAGGTTGTAGGTGGTCGCTACGGTCTTGGTTCTAACGATACCACTCCTGCTCAGATCATTGCTGTTTATGAGAACCTCGCAATGAACGAGCCAAAGAACCACTTCACCCTCGGTATCAATGATGACATCACTTTCACCAGCCTTCCAGTAGGTGAGGAGGTTTCTGTTGCTCCTGCAGGTATGTTCCAGGCTAAGTTCTATGGTCTTGGTGCTGATGGTACCGTTGGTGCTAACAAGAACTCTGTAAAGATCATCGGTGAGACAACTGAGAAGTACTGCCAGGCATATTTCTCATACGACTCAAAGAAGTCAGGCGGTTTCACCTGTTCTCACCTCCGCTTCGGTGATGAGCCTATCCGATCAACCTACCTCGTAACAACTCCTAACTTCGTAGCTTGCCACCAGCAGGCTTACCTGAACATGTACGACGTTACCCGTGGTATCCAGCAGGGTGGTACTTTCCTTCTCAACACTATTTGGGATGGTGAGGAGCTCGTTGCTAACATTCCTAATAAGGTAAAGGCTGTACTTGCTCAGAAGCAGGTTAAGGTTTACTATATCAACGCTACCAAGATCGCTCAGGAGATTGGACTTGGCAACCGTACCAACACCATTCTTCAGTCGGCATTCTTCCGCATCACTGGCGTTATCCCAGTAGAGCAGGCTGTTGAGGAGATGAAGCACTTCATCGTTAAGTCTTACGGCAAGAAGGGTGAGGATGTAGTTAATAAGAACTATGCTGCTGTTGACCGTGGTGGTGAGTATAAGGAACTTGCTGTAGATCCAGCATGGGCATCTCTGACTGCTGAGCCAAAGGTTTACACTGATGGTGATGCATTCATCAATGGCGTAGTTCGTCCAATCAACGCTCAGGATGGTGACCTTCTCCCAGTTTCTGCATTCAAGGGCATCGAGGATGGTACTTGGGCTGCAGGTACTGCTAAGTTCGAGAAGCGTGGTGTAGGTGCATTTGTTCCAGTTTGGGATGCAGAGAAGTGTATCCAGTGTAACAAGTGTGCATACGTTTGTCCTCACGCTTGTATCCGTCCATTCGTTATGACTGCTGAGGAGAAGGCTGGCTTCACCGGCGAGACCATCGAGATGAAGGCTCCAGCTGCAATGAAGGGTATGTTCTTCACCATGCAGGTTGGCGTTAAGGACTGTCTCGCTTGCGGTAACTGTGCTGATGTCTGCCCAGGTAATCCTAAGCTCGGTGGCCCAGCTCTCACCATGAAGCCATACGATGACTCTTCTGAGGCTGCTGCCAAGGAGGCTGCTCAGTGGCAGTACTGTGTTGAGAACGTAACCTCAAAGCAGGATCTCGTTGACATCACCTCTAACGTTAAGAACTCACAGTTTGCTACTCCTCTCTTCGAGTTCTCTGGCGCTTGCGCTGGTTGCGGTGAGACTCCATACGTTAAGTTGATTTCACAGCTCTTCGGTGATCGTGAGATCGTAGCTAATGCTACTGGTTGTTCTTCTATCTACTCTGGTTCAGTACCTTCAACTCCATACACCAAGAACGCTAAGGGTCAGGGTCCAGCTTGGGCTAACTCTCTGTTCGAGGACTTCTGCGAGTTCGGTCTCGGTATGTGCATTGCTAACAAGAAGATCAAGCAGCGTCTTACCAAGCTCATGACAGAGGCTCAGAGCTGCGAATGCTGCTCAGCAGAGCTTAAGGAGCTGTTCAACCAGTGGATTGCTGGTCAGGAGGATGCTGCTACTACAAAGGCTCTCGCTCCACAGATCGTTGCAGCTTGTGAGGCTTGCGGTTGCGATACTTGCAAGAACATCCTTACCTATAAGGATCACCTTGTAAAGCGCAGCCAGTGGATCATTGGTGGTGACGGTGCATCTTACGATATCGGTTACGGTGGTCTTGATCACGTTATCGCTTCTGGCGAGGATGTAAATATCTTCGTAATTGATACTGAGGTTTACTCTAACACTGGTGGTCAGTCTTCAAAGGCTACTCCTCTTGGTGCAATTGCTAAGTTCGCTGCTTCTGGTAAGCGTGTACGCAAGAAGGATCTCGGCATGATTGCTACTACCTACGGTTACGTTTACGTTGCACAGATTGCTATGGGTGCTGACCAGGCTCAGACTCTCAAGGCATTCAAGGAGGCAGAGGCATATCACGGACCATCCCTCATCATTGCTTACGCTCCATGTATCAACCATGGTCTAAAGGCAGGTATGGGTAAGAGCCAGGCTGAGGAGGCTAAGGCTGTTGAGTGCGGTTACTGGCACCTCTGGCGCTTCAACCCAGAGCTTGAGGCTGAGGGCAAGAACCCATTCATCCTTGACTCTAAGGAGCCACAGTGGGATAAGTTCCAAGACTTCCTCAAGGGCGAGGTTCGTTACGCATCTGTTGCTAAGCAGTTCCCAGCTGAGGCTGCAGAACTCTTCCAGCAGGCTGAAGAGATGGCTA
>JAZLJN010000082.1:0-20867 GCA_045617885.1 Bacteroidales bacterium
CCACCTTGCGAGGTACACGCATACGGGTGCAGATATGGCCGAACTCAATGTCGCCATGAGCCGACTGGTTGAGGTTCATGAAGTCCATATCCATGGTGTCCCAAGGAATCTCGGCATTATACTGGGTGTGGAAGTGGAGCAGAGGCTTCTTCAGCGCCTGCAGACCCTTGATCCACATCTTAGCAGGAGAGAAAGTGTGCATCCAGGTGATGACACCCGCACACTTTGGGTCATTGGATGCAGCCTGCATCACCTGCTCTACCTCTTTTGAAGAGTTGGCAGTACCCTTATATACTACTTTTACTGGGATGATACCTGACTCGTTCAAGCCTGCTACCATCTCCTGTGAGTGTCCGTCAACGATCTTCACGGTCTCGCCGCCGTAGAGAAGCTGGGCACCGGTGACCCACCAAAGTTCTAAATTTTCAAACATGGTTTTAAAATTTAATTGATAATTGATAATTGACAATTGATAATTATTGCCAGTCGATCAATTATCTGGTTAGTAGCTTTTCTTTTGTTCTTCAAACAATAGACGTAACTTGACTAATTCTTGACAATTGACAATTTTTCTTCTCGTTGGACAAGTATTTATACAGATTTACAATCCTCACCGAGAATTCAAAACTCTTATCCTTTATAGGATTATCCTCCTTCATCTGATAATAATTATCAATTATCAATTATCAATTGTCAATTTTATGGTCAAAAAATCAATGAGTTTGATTTTTTTGACCATAATAAGCATTTGGCCCATGCTTACGCATATAGTGCTTTTCGATGAGGAGTGGATTCATGGTGAGCGCTGGGTTGACGCTGAAGGCGATGAATGCCATCTTTGCGCACTGCTCCATTACCTTTGCATTATATACGGCATTGGCAGGAGAGGTGCCCCATGAGAAAGGACCATGGTTCTTGACGAGCACAGCAGGAGTGTGGTCAGGATTGATCTTACGGATGTTGAGGAATTCGTCCACGATGACGTTGCCAGTCTCAAGCTCGTACTGACCCTTTACCTCTGCCTCGGTCATATCGCGGGTGCAAGGAATCTCCTTGTAGAAATAGTCAGCGTGAGTAGTGCCGATATTTGGAATGTCACGACCAGCCTCTGCGAAAGCAGTAGCATAAGTAGAGTGAGTGTGGACTACACCTTTTATATTAGGGAACGCGCGATAGAGTGCCAGATGGGTAGGAGTATCTGATGATGGGTTGAGCTCGCCCTCTACCACCTTACCGGTCTCAAGGCTGACTACCACCATATCCTCTACCTTCATCACGTCATAGTCAACGCCCGAAGGCTTAATGACAACTAAACCCTGTTCGCGGTCAATACCAGAGACGTTGCCCCAAGTATAGATTACAAGTCCTTGCTTTACGAGATCCATATTGGCCTCGAAGACTTTTTGTTTGAGTTCTTCAAGCATATAAAGGCCCCCATCCCCGGCCCTTCCCCCCTATAGGAGGAAGGGAGTGATTAGCTCACGGGCCGCGGGGGCAGACGGTTAATAGATTTTTTTATTTGTCAAAAGAGCCCCTATTCGTAACTCTTGCATGGAAGTAGTAACTACTCCCTTCCTCCTGTAGGGGGGAAGGGTAAGGGGATGGGGGCTGCTAGCTCGTTATTACCACAATGCCGCATACAGTATCAGCGTGATTACGCCAATACCCAGAGCACCCCAGGTGTAGCTCTTGTCGGTGCGGAAGAGTCCGAGGTTGATAGGCAGAGCCTTGACATCCTGCTTGTCTGAGTGAGCATTGCTCCAGAGCCAGATGCCGTTGCAGCCTACCAGCACACCGAAGAAGATGAATGCCTGGAAGCCGATGTCGTTGAGATAAGCGGTAGTAGGAGTGCTGTCGCCCATAGCCACTACGATGAGGGCAATGATGATGCAGGCAACACCAGCGCCGCCGAGGATCTTAGCCCACTTCTCCATGGTGCAAACGTCATTCTTTGCAGGTGCATCGCTGTGTACGAACTTCTTGTCGAGCAGTGAGACGATGATGAAGAAGCTGACGATGATGATGAAGATATAGCCTGCACGGAGCTGGAAAGGAACTTCGCCCAGAGCCACCTTGAAGATCACGCCCAGAGGGATGGTGATGATGGCGGTCCATACAGCAGCAGTAGCCGAGGCACGCTTCCAGAGCAGACCCAGACCGAATACGGTGATGATGCCTGGATAGATGAAGCCTGAATACTCCTGAATGTACTGGAATGCCTGGTCAAGGCTGCCAAGGAGTGGCTGGGTAGCCACGAGAGCGATGAGCAGAGCGCAGATTGAGGTCAGACGGCCCACATTTACCAGCTTCTTGTCGCCAGCCTCCTTGTTGATATACTTCTTGTAGATGTCCATGGTGAACAGGGTAGAAGTAGAGTTGAACATTGAAGCCAGTGAAGAGATGATAGCAGCAGCGAGGGCAGCGAATGAGAGACCCTTGATGCCGGTTGGGGTGAAGTTACGGATCAGCCAAGGATAAGCGTCGTCCGACTTGTCAATAGTACCGCCAAGGCCCATCTGGTCAATCAGCTCTGGGTGATGCTTGAAGATGTAGCAAGCGCAGATGCCAGGGAGAACCACGATGAATGGGATCAGGATCTTCAGGAAGCCGGCGAAGATAAGACCCTTCTTGGCCTCCTCGATGTTCTTTGCAGCCAGACCCTTCTGGATGATGTACTGGTTGAAGCCCCAGTAGCCGAGGTTGGTGAGCCATACACCGCCCACTACGGCAGCGATACCCGGCACGTTGGCAAAGGCATCAGCGTTATGCGACTCCTGGATCACCAGATGGAAGTGTGTATCTGTAGCGTTGGCGCCTGTGGTGAGTTCGTTGTAGATGTTAGCCAAAGCACCGAAAGCATCCGTACCGAATACGTTGCCGATCTCTGCCAGTGCGATGTAAGCCGTGATCAGACCACCGCCTACGAGGAAGGTAACCTGCATAACGTCAGTCCAAGCCACTGAAGCCAGACCGCCGTAGATTGAATATACACCTGCAATGATGAAGAGCAGCAGCACGATGATCATACGGATTGAAATCTCCATGCCGAAGATGCTCACGTAGATGCCCTGAAGGTTCAGGATCTGCTCAATGGCAAGAGCGCCGAGCCAAGCCACAGAGGTGAGGTTGACGAAGACATAGAGGAACAGCCACAGGATGGAGAAAGCCAGACCTACACCGTCATTGTAACGCTCGCGGAGGAACTGTGGGATGGTGAAGATCTTACGGTCGAGCATCACAGGGAGGAGGAACTTGCCGATCACTACCAGTGTGATGGCAGCCATGACCTCGTAAGCTGCAATGGCAATACCGTCAGCATAGCCAGTGCCAGACATGCCGATAAACTGTTCAGCCGAGATGTTGGCTGCAATGAGAGAGGCGCCGACCGCCCACCAGGTCAGGGTGTTGCCTGCCAGGAAGTAGTCATTTGCGCTCTTTTCCTTACCGTCTTTCGAGCGGCTCAGGAAGAGTCCCAGGCCTACCAGCACAATGAGGTAGACGATGAGAATCACAAAGTCCACGGCCTTGAAACCGCTGCTTTGGAGAGCATCTAAAACATTCATGTTGTTTGAGAAGTTTTTAAGTTGTTAATGTGATTTAATCCACCTTGATGTCCTTGTTGACATTCTTTGAGCCTGCTACAGCGTAGAAGAGGATGTAAGCGAGCATGGCAATTGAGAGCCAGTAGCTGGCAATACGGCCTACGTTCACGCCGATGAGGTCCTGAATGTAAGGCATTACGCCGCCACCTACTACCATTGCCATGAAGAGGCCGGAAGCCTTGGCAGTATATTTGCCCAGACCCTCAGTAGCGAGGTTGAAGATGCCGCCCCACATTACTGAAGTGCAGAGACCGCAGAGGAAGATGAAGAGACACTTCATCGGAACGGTACATGCAGGGATAGCGAAGATTACGATGTCAATGGCAGGGATAGAGAAGGTCACGCTCTCTGGGATGAATACAGCAATCAGCAGGAAGCAGATAGCTACGGCTGAAGCATAGGTGAGCTGAGTCTTTGAAGATACATTACCGAGCAGCGAACCAGAAGCCAGACGGCCTACGAGCATCAGCAGCCAGTAGAGTGAAGCCAGCGCACCACCTACGGCAGCAGCGCCAGAGAAGGTCATGCCCGAAACGTAGAAGTTCATCTGAGCTGGGATACCTACCTCACAACCTACGTAGAAGAAGATAGCGATGACGCCGAGCAGGCAGTGGCGGAAGGCGATAGGCGAATGCTCGAAGGTAACCTTCTCAGAGCTTGCCTGTGGCTCCTCAATCTTCAGGCAGCCAATCACGATGATAGCTACTACGAAGATGCTGATGCCGATGAAGAGCAGTGGGGTCACGTCGCTCATGGCAGTGTCAGCGGTTACAGTGCCGATCAGTGCGCCAGCGAGGAGTGGAGCCAAGGTACCAGCCAGAGAGTTGCATGAGCCGCCGAGCTGGAGGAGCTGGTTGCCCACCTTGCCACCACCGCCCAGGAGGTTAAGCATAGGATTGACTACGGTGTTGAGCATGCAGACAGAGAAGCCGCACACCAGAGCGCCGAGCAGGTAGATGAAGAGGTTCAGGGCATAGTCGCCAGTTACGATTACGTCAGCACCCATTACGCTTGAGAGGTACTGGATGAAGAGGCCCACTACGCCTACACACATACCGATGAGGGCAGTCTTCTTATAGCCCACGGAAGTAAGCATATTACCGGCAGGGATACCCATGAAGAGGTAAGCCGTGAAGTTCATCAGGTTGCCGAGCATACCGGCAGATTCATACTTGAAGCCCCAGATGTTGCCGAATGGAGCTGCCAGGTTGGTCACGAAGCCAACCATGGCGAAGAGTGCAAACATGGTAATGATTGCTACCCAGTTACGTTTTTGCTGTGCCATAATTAAGAAATATTTGTTGAGTGTTAAATTCTGGATATTTTACTTTCACATGAATTGCCATAAATTGTCATGATTTGCTCAAAAAAATCTATTTATGAAAAATTCGTGATAATTTATGGTAATTTGTGTTTAAAAGTTTTACTTCGTTGAGAATCGATAAGCAGCATGGCTGTAGTACTTCTCGCCTGGCTTCAGGTTAGGCTGAGCCCACTCTGGCTTGTTAGGCGAGTCAGGATACTTTTGGCTCTCAAGGCAAACGCTTACGTACTGTGGATAGACACCGCCCTTGTGACGGATCTCGGTCTCACCATCCACGCCCTGGAAGTTGCCGGTGTAGCACTGTACGCCAGGCTCGTTGGTGAACATCTCCAGCAGAATGCCGGTCTTTGGCGAATAGAGAGAAGCGCAGACCTGGGTATCATCGCCCTGAGTGTTGAGGCAGAAATTGTGGTCAATGCCGCCGCGTGCATTCTGTACCTGATCAAAGTCAGCGCCGATAGCCTGGCTGATAGCGGTAGGCTGGCGGAAGTCGAATACGGTACCCTCCACTGGCTTGATCTCTCCGGTTGGGATGTAGAGAGCGTCAGAAGGAGTATAGTTGTCAGCATTGAGGTAGAGCAGCATGTCAGTGCCTGGCTTGGTGAAGTCACCATTCAGGTTATAGTAGTTGTGATTGGTCTGGTTGATGATGGTCTCCTTGTCGGTAGTTGCCTCCCATACCATGTCAAGCACGTTGTCTTCGGTGAGGGTGTAGGTAGTGGTGGCAGTCACAGTGCCAGGGAAGCCGTTCTCGCCGTCCTGAGCCACGATGGTGAGCTTCAGCTGCGATGGGCTTACCTGTACGGCGTCATATACCTGGTGCATCCAGCCGGTAGCACCGCCGCCATGCAGGCAGTTAGGACCATCGTTCTGGGTGAGCTGGATCTCCTGTCCATTGAGGGTGAACTTGCCGCCGGCAATGCGGTTAGCATAGCGGCCTACAGATGAACCGTAGTCGCTTGGAGAGTTCTCTGTGTCGGCATACTGCTTCACGTTGTCAAAGCCGAGCACCACGTCGGTCAGCTTGCCATCACGGTCAGGAACCATGAGCGAGACGATACGGCCGCCATAGTTAGTAACACAAACCTCCAGACCATTGCCATTGGTCAGGGTGTAGAGAGCGGTAGCCTTACCACGGATGGTGTCGGTGAAGTTAACTGGATCGAGGCCAGACTTGGTGAGCTGTGAGGCAGGAGCCTCCTGCTTCGTACAGCTACCCATGAAGATTGGCGCTGCTGCCAGCAGGGCTGCGCTTGTAATCTTGAGTGTAGATTTCATTGAGATTTGGTATTTTTTGTTTTTGTGTGTTTACAATATCACGTGCAAAGATATAAAAAATCTGCTTTCGTTGACCATTTGGGCGCCTTTTTTTTCGTCAATCCACCAAAAACAAGCCGTTTCCTGCCATTAATCGATTTTTTTTATACTTTTATTTGCATCAAATTTCAAAAACGATTAACTTTGCGCCACATTATCACTACATCCAGAAGCCATGTTTTTAGATTTCATATTCCACCGCCATCGTGAGATTCTGCCCTTGCCATACAAGCGGGAGCTGCACTGCCATATCATCCCGGGAGTGGATGACGGCTCGCCTGAACCGCAGTTTTCGCTCGAGTATCTGCAGGAGCTTTCCCGATTCGGTGTAGAGCGAGTCATCTTCAGCCCCCATCATACCGTGCCTAATTTCTTGAACACTCCAGAGAAGATCGAACCGCTCTTCCAGGATCTCAAGCGTCAGGCAGCCGAGCAGCATATCCCCATCGAACTGGAGGACTACAGCTTTGAGTACCGCCTGGATGAGGGTTTCCTGCAGATGATGGAGACGGGCAAGTGGGGCGATCCCCAGTGTCAGCTTCGTCCTTTGCGCGGACGCTATCTGCTCATCGAAAACAGTTTTGCCCAGCCTCTCTTTAATCTGGATGACGTCTGCTACAAGCTGCAGGAGCAGGGTTGGTATCTGATCATGGCGCATCCTGAGCGCTATCACTATTATGCCCGCCGTGGCTTGTCGGCTTATGAGCATTTGCAGGATCTGGGCGTAGAGTTCCAGTGCAATATCCTTTCCTTTAGCGGCTATTATGGCGAGACGGCGCAGAAGATGGCCTATCGCCTGCTTGACGAGGGTATGCTCAACTTTCTGGGCAGCGACCTTCATAACAAGCGCCACGTTGACCTTATTGCCAAGTTCCTTCAGAGCAAGGAGTACGCCTCGCTCCGTCCGGACCTGGAGGGCTGCATCCTTAACGATAAGTTCTGATCCGCCCCCGCCTTGCTTGGTAACCCCCAAAAAAGCAGTTCCCCAAATTTTTCTTTTTTTATATTTTTTTCTTTTTTTCTTTTCTTTTCTAGTTAGTCCGAGAATGACCTGCGTGCACACTCGGGTGATCACACGGGTGATCACACGGGTGTCGTCACGCGGGTGAAATCTACCCTTTTTGTGTCCTGGTAACATCCAATTCTGTAAAAAAATGCCCCTATTCTGCATTTTTTTACGGAAAAATTTCTCTGTTCGTAAGAAATTTATTATCTTTGCACCCTCAAATTAAGCTTTTGTTTGTTCTTTTCAATCCAGAAAATGAAAAAATATTTATTTTTATTATTCTCATTTATAACTTCTCTCTTGGTAATCTCATGTCAGGATGAAGACTTTGGATACACGGAGGAGGAGATATTCCGCAATGCTTACGAGCGAAATTTTGAAGCTAAGTATGGTAAGATTGATTCTAACCAGAGTTGGGATTTCTCTACTCATGCACGCATTGGGGGGGGTAGCTTAACACGAGCCATGGGTGATTTCGTTACTCTTAATGAGGGTTATTTTGAGATTGACAAATCCATGGTGACTTGGATAGAGTCCAAACTGCCAAATAATACAGATAATTCAAGCACAGAGAACTTCGGCATTATTATGAGCGCCGGAGAATTTGCTATTATCCCTCTCTATGAGAATGGTAATGCAGACTTGGGCTATGAACTTCACATGGTGATTCATAATGGTACGTCGGAAGTAGACGATAAAGTGGTCTGGACAAGATCTAAGGATGCCAGCCGAAGCTCAATTCAAATTAAAAAGAAGGGCTCTACCCCTTGTACAACCTGCCATGAGCATGGATATGTAGATAACGGCGGTTCTGCTCCATGCGGGTATTGTGATGGCAAGGGCTATTTCCCTGGCGGAAATTTAACTTGTCCTAATGGCTGTACTAATGGAATTCTGACCGAGGATTGTCCGAATTCTAATTGTACTCTCTATCCTAACACAGATAATAAGGGAAGAGATGCTTCAATAAAGTGTTCTAATTGTAATGGTAGAGGTTATAAGTACGGTTTTTTAACCATCAATTATTGTACTGAGTGTGGCGGCAACGGAAGTATTTGGACAAGAGGGAAAAGAGGTTCAGGTCACCCTATCTGTACCTCATGCAATGGTGCTCACGTGATAACTCGTAACTGCGGTCTCTGCGATAAAGGAAAGGTTAGAGAATGCCCTGTATGTAATGGTTCAAAGACGGGTGGCGTGCTGTGTGCTACTTGTGGAGGAACTGGTTCAACTGATGTCGTAGCATGGGCTGATTTGCAGAAAAATGAAACTACCGCTGGTGCAACTGCTATCAGAACCCAACCAACTTACGTAGATAACAGCTCTGCACCAGCCGGAAGTGTGGTCTATTTTTATCTGAAGGCAACGAATAAAGTCAACTCTTATGCAAATAACGGCGATAAACAGTCATCTCTTGATAATAAGATGAAGGTGATTCAGGCAGAGAAGCGTCCTGCTAATATTTCTTCAGATCCTGAAACTGGATATCGTATCATCGGCGTGGAGGAGCAGAGTCAAGGTTCGGGAAATAGTAAAAAAGACTACAATGATCTCGTCTTCATGGTAGTAGGTAAACCCTTGCCACAGGTCTTTGAGATTAAGAATACTACTGACCCTATTCCTTTGAGCACCATCCAGAAGCGTTATATGTTTGAGGATTTCGGCTCTAATGCGGATTGGGACTTCAATGACATAGTAGTAGATGCAGTGGAGACCAAAACACGTAAGTTGACCGTCTCAAGTGGCACGCTGTCTGGATATACAGATAACCGTGAAGCAATGGCTACTATCAAATGGCTTTGTGGTACCCTGCCGCTGCAGGTAAGTTTTGGTGACGGTGCAGGAACAGAAACCTATAAGCTCCCAGAAATTTCGGATCCGACAAATAAGAGCCAGACGAATGCGGAGTTGACACAAGATCCTAATAACCCTGTGAATAATCCCTCATACAGCGGTAAAGGAAATCCAGGTTGGACTCCAAAAGAGGAGATAAAGGACGAAAACGATGATGTGACAGGCTATCTTGAATATAGTTTCAGCATCAAAGAATCCAATTGGACTCCTTCGAATAATAAGGTGTCTCTGACTGTATGGAAAGGCAATCCTTCCGAAAGTGATAGGCTTGGCGCCAGTGTATGGTCAAGTACGTTCCCTACGGTAGGTGGCGTTCCTTATATCATTGCTACAGATGTTACTGAAGCTTGGATGTCTGAAGGTACAGATATTACGGAAGAGTGGTGGCAAGAGAAGACAGAGAATGCCAGGAATAGCCAGCAGGTTGTAGTCCCTTGATAATCAGTTTTCATATTTATTGTCATAAACAAAATTCCCGTACTTTGGATACGGGAATTTTTAGTCTGTAGCTGTCTTTTTCAGAATGCCTCCGGCAAGAAATCCAAGGTAAAAATCTCAATGAAAATCTAAGGTAAAAATCCGAGTTATTGACCTCGACCATCACAGGCTCTCCACCTCTTCCAGGTTAAGTCCTGTCGCTTTTGCAATATCTTCTGCCGATAAGAGACCCATCGCTTTTAGATTACGTGCAGTATTATAATTGGCTTCTTTTTTCCCTTCAGCACGGCCTTCAGCACGGCCTTCAGCACGACCTTCTTTCATGGCTGTACTGATTACATCATTCTGTATCATCACAGCGTTGATATGCTCGTCATAAGCAATTTTGTCTGCCTTGCTCATAGCCATGTATTCCAGTTTTCGCTTGGCCTCCTGTAAGCCTGGCGCTGTAGTATCTTCGGCTATAATACCGTCCTTCAGGTATTTAATCCACTCTTCGAGGTGATTTTCTGCAATCTTGTCAAAGGCATTAACACGAATCAGGAAGTATTCGGGGAATACCTCTTCGGGAGACTTCATGTTGATTACCTCCTTTTCCTTTGTAGTTACCTGCAGTTCATCATGCTTCGTGATGCCGATGAAGCGTGTCTGTCCACGATACACGTAATCCTCACCCTTGCCTAAATCAAAGTAGAGAATGCTAATGGAATAGACTTTCTTGACCTGGTCATACTTATTGCCCAGGTTAATGTGTTCAGTGATAGCTTTGGCAACACCATAAAGAATGCGCTCCAGATAGTAGAGCTCACGCGTAAGTTGGATTTCTACAAGAATTATCTCATCCTTACTGTTCTTTGCTTTGATATCTACGCGATTGAACTTATCATTCGCATCTTGCTGGTTGCTCTCACTTTCCAGTAATTCGATGATGTGCACAGGTTATTGCAGAAGAACTGTGCAGAGTCCCTCCAGAATGCAAAAATTGGACTTGTCGCGTAAAATCTTCTTAGCCGCCCAATCAAAACGTATATATTTATCCTGTGCCATACCCAATAATTAATTGTTTTTCTGCCGCAAAGATACATCCTTTTTTCTATTCTCCCAAAAAAAAGTGTGTTTTTTTTACTTTTGAACCTTCAAATAGAAGCCGAGGGCTCGCGGCGTGCATTATATGACTGAGAAATAGATGCCGAGGGGTCGCGGCGTGCATTACATGACTGAGAAATAGAAGCCGAGGGCTCGCGGCGTGCATTACATGACAGAGAAATAGAAGCCGAGGGGTCGCGGCGTGCATTACATGACAGAGAAATAGAAGCCGAGGGCTCGCGGCACGCATTTCATGTTTGAGTAATGTAAGCCGAGGGCTCTGGCGTGATTTTTATGAGTGTGGGAAAGATTTCGGAGGTCTCGGATAGCAGTTTTATTGCAAAATGCAGCTTTCCTTGCACTCCGTTGTCAAAAATATTACTTTTTATGTTCAAAATTTGGAGATGTCACAGAAAACGTATATCTTTGCAGTTCAAATATTTCTCTTAAAGAAGAAACGAAAAACAAATATGAAGCGATATCTATTCTCATATCTCTTCCTCCCCCTCACGCTTATGCTCCTCCCATCCTGTCACCCCACCCAGACCCCGGAATGTTACTATCTGATTACGGGAAGCTATACGGCGGCGGAGGAGGAGTCGGTCAAGGTTTTTGCCTTTGATGATCAGGCAGGCGTGGCTACTTACGTGACTGGTGCCGGAGGTGTGACCAATCCGACGTTTCTCTGTACGGATAGTGCGGAGGAGGTGATTTATGCGGTGGGAGAGTATGATGAGGATGAACTGGCTACGATCAACGCGTTCCGCTTTGACCGAAAGGCGACGGACGAAGGGCAGACACCCAGCCTCACTCTCTTTTCGACCCAGCATAACTGGGCAGGAGCACCCTGCAACATCACCCTTGATCCGACAGGGCGTTTCCTCTTGAGCGCAAACTATTGTGGCGGCAGTGTCAGCATCTTTACGCTGGAGGAGGATGGCGCACTGGGAGATTGGCATGCGATTCAGTATCATGGACAGGGCGCTGACCCAGAACGTCAGGAGAAACCGCATCTGCATGCCGTAAACTTCACGCCTGACGGAAAATTCCTGTTGGCAAATGACCTGGGTACGGATTGCATCCATGTGCATCCCGTGCTGAAGGAATGGGGTACGGAAGAAGGGGATATGCCACTGGTGGATTTGATCAACGGCTACAAGCTGGAGGTGGATGCAGGCGCAGGTCCGCGTCACCTTTGCTTTGCCCCTGATGGCAGACATGCCTATCTGATATCGGAACTCTCTGGCCAGCTCTTCACGCTCTCGTATGACGGTGAGAGCCTGCAGGTGGTGGATGCGCAGGTGGCTGATACGCTGCATGCCGGCGGAAGTGCGGACATCCACATCACGGCTGACGGACGTTTCCTCTATGCCTCGCACCGTCTGCAGGGCGATGGCATCAGTATCTACCGTGTTGACGCGCAGACGGGGTTGCCCCAGCGCATCGGCTATCAGCTGACGGGTGTGCATCCACGTAACTTTGCGCTGTCGCCTTCAGAGCGCTTCCTGCTGGTGGCTTGCCGTGACAGTAATCGAATACAGATATTGGAGCGCGATGCCCAGACGGGGTTACTGCGTGATACGGGACGGTATATTGATACGCCAAAGCCGATGTTCGTGAAGTTCCTGCTCAAATAAAAAGAAGGTTTTTGGATTTTCACCACAGATTTTAGTTAAGTACAAATAATAAATTGGTATTTTTCTACAAGGAATTTAGGGGAATGAAAGGAAAACCTTACCAGCTTGTATTTCTTTTAATTCCTTCAATTCCTTGTTCGATATAAACTCATTGTAGTTTTTGACCAAGTTATTATTTATATGTTACTTAACATAGATTTTATTGAAAAATGTGCGGTGAAAAATATGGATGAAAATAGGACATGGATGTCTTTTTACAGAATGCCTTCGGCAAGAAATCCAAGGTAAAAATCACAGAGAAAATCTTAGGTGATAATATCTGTGGTTATCTGTGTGATCTGTGGGAATATTTCTTTCAGTAGCCGCGCAGCGAAATAAATGGCATTTAAACTTCTCCTCCCCACAAAGGTCATAATGACAAACATTTATCAACGGAAGAATGAAATATGCACTCGTAACGGGAGGAAGCCGCGGCATAGGTCGGGCTATCTGCCTCAAGCTGGCTCAAATGGGCTACCACATACTCATTAATTATGTACATAATACGGCAGCGGCTGAAGAGACGCTGGCGGCAGTCCGTGCTGTAGGTTCGGACGGCGAGATGCTGCAGTTCGACGTGGCAGATGCCGCATCTGTGCAGGCTGCCCTGGAGCAGTGGCAGGAGGCTCATAATGACGCTGACGAATATATTGAGGTGGTGGTGAACAATGCCGGCATCCGCAGGGACAATGTGATGGCACTGATGCCTGCACAGGACTGGATGGCGGTGATCAACACGAACCTGAACTCATTCTTCAACGTGACGCAGCCGCTGATCCCGCTGATGCAGTACCATAAGTTCGGACGAATCATCAACATGGCTTCAATGAGCGGCCTGATAGGTCTGGCTGGACAGACTAACTATGCGGCTGCCAAGGGCGGTATCATCGCTGCTACGAAGGCGCTTGCCAAAGAGGTGGCGCGTAAGAATATCACGGTCAATGCCGTGGCTCCTGGCTTTATCCGGACCGATATGGTGGAGGGTCTGGATGAGGCAGCGCTGAAAAAGACCATTCCTGCCAACCGCTTCGGTAAGCCGGAGGAGGTGGCGGAGCTGGTGGGTTTCCTGGCTTCGGCTAACGCGGGGTATATCACGGGGGAGGTGATTGCGGTCAATGGGGGAATGTGAAAAGTTAAAAGTTAAAAGTTAAAGAGTTAAAAGTTAAGAGTTAAAGGTTAAAAGTTAAGGGTTACGTTTGACCAATTGCTTCGAAAGCTTATGAATTTGAAAAAGATAATTTTCGCACTGTTGGCATGGATGCTGATTGGCTGTTGTGACAATGTGTTTGCACAGCAGGAGGATGTGATGCAGCAGGCGATGCAGGGATATAAGAGCCTCACTACGGTGAAGGCGGATGTGAAGAAGACGGTACACAACTCGATGGTGGCAAAGGATGTGGTCACAACGGGCACGTTCTATTTCAAGAAGCCGGCGCAGATGTGCATCGCCACTAACGGCGGCAAGGATAAGCTGCTGACTGACGGTGAGCGCTTCACCATCGTGCAGAACGGAAAGCCCAGCACGACAAGCATGAAGGGCAACAACGCTTTGACCCCGCTGCTGACCGCCATCAAGGGGATTACTCAGGGCGACAGCGATACGGACCTGAGCGATGTGGCTGACGTGGATATGGAACGTGAGGGCGACCTGATGATCATGACCATTGTGCCTATCACCAAGAATGCGGCAGAGAGGCGCAAGCTACTGTTCCAGTCGTTCGTGATAACGGTGGACGGTAAGGCGGGCGAGGTGCGAAGCATCCGCCTGAATGAGAAGGGACAGAACTATCAGCAGTTCGACTTCTCAAACTTCAAACACGATGTGAAGATAGACGATGCAGTGTTTGTGATACCTGCTCGATGAGAGAATGCTCCGGGTCGTTATGGATGACGATGCCGGAGCGTTTTTCTTTCTCCTCCTGCGATAGCTGTGACTGGATGCGGGCAAGGATCTGCTCACGTGTGGCATGATCACGCGCCATGGCTCGCTCCAGACGCAGGGAGAGAGGCGCCGAGACGGTCCAGACCTGGTCAGGATGTGACAGCTGGTCAAAGCCACTCTCATAGAGGATGGCTGATTCGAAAAAGAAATAGGGAGAATGTGAGGCGCGGTATTGCGACAGAAGGTCACGGCACACGGCTGGATGCACGCAGGCATTCATCTGTGCCAGCGCATCGGCATTGCCGAAGATGCGGGATGAGAGATAGGGTTTGTTGAGCACAGGAAGCGCATCAGGATGCGAGGTATCGGTCAGATAGGTCTCCGCTCCGAACAGGGCTGTGAGCTGCTGACGGAGCAGCACATCGTG
This sequence comes from Bacteroidales bacterium, assembly GCA_045617885.1. Lineage (GTDB taxonomy): Bacteria > Bacteroidota > Bacteroidia > Bacteroidales > UBA3663 > Liminaster. The sequence goes on from JAZLJN010000082.1 coordinate 14,613, forward strand.
CGTCATCACCCATTTGGCACGGGCATCACAGTCATAGACGGGATAGCCCATGACGCGCAGCAGCTGTGAGACGACCGACTTGCCGCTGCCAATGCCTCCAGTGATGGCAATGAGCATGATAAGGCGGGGAGATTAATAGGATTGTTCGATGATGAACTCTGCCTGGCTCGGCGTGACGTTGAGGTTGGTGACCTCCTGACCCGTACCGCGATACTGCAGGAGGATGGGCAGGCGATCCTGCGTGTCACTGACGATGCTGTCATAATCAATAGTCAGCATGAAGTCAGACTCCTTGATTGTGCTGTAAAAATTGAAATCCACCAGGCAGCTGACCTGCGCTGCGTAGGGGAAAATGGTGAGTTTGCGTCCGCGAGGGACGTTGATGGCACGGATAGGGATGCGTGCAAACTGACGCTCCACGTATTGTGCAACAGGTACGGTGACCAGCACTTCGGCTGGGGTGGATTTGACACCCAGCGGAAGGTTGAGCGAGAGCATCTCGCGCAGTGTGTCACGCAATTCGGTATGAATGGACTTGACGGTATAGACATACTGCATGGTGTCAAGCACGGCGCTGGGCGCATTGATCACCACCGAATCAGGTTTGAGCAGCGGCGTGTGCAGGCGGAAGTTCTCTGCCGGATAATAATGTCCGTGGAGGCGCACTGGGAACTTGCGGCCCTCGGTCTGCGCAAAGCGGGCATCGATCAGCGTAGGACTGATGGAGGCAATGCGCGTGCTGCTGTTGAGCTCCATGCGGAGCAGTGACTGAAGCTCGGCAGCCGAGATGCGGAAGTTGCCCGTGGCGTCAGCGTAGCGGTCAAAGTCAACGATCAGCGTGCGCAGGCGGTCATCATAGGCATAGTTCAGGAGGTTGAGGTTATTGTCCTCAACTGCCACTTTGATCTGCGTGGGGACGTGGGTGGTGAAGACCATATCCTGCGGCTGTCCGTCAATATGGAAGTTGACGTAATACTCCGAGATATTCTCCTCGCGAGCCGTCTGTACCATCCAGAAGATGAAGGAGAGGAGCACAAATAGCAAAAAGGTCAACACCTCGCGCCGGTTGGTTCGACCGACCAAGATGTTGACTATTCGGATGAAGGTAGGCTGTTTAGCCTTTTTTCGGTTGCTATTTGTTGGAGACATGCAGATGTTTTTTTACTCAAGTGGAGCTCGCGGATCTTGAGTTATTTAGCAACCGCGTCATTCAGATCCTTGAAGACGCAGTCCTTGCTGACCTGAATGCTTACGTTATAGTCAGGCTTGAGGCTGATGATGAAGCTCTCTGGCTCGCTAACGCCCTTCTTATTGGCTGGACCCATCTTGACGCCCTCGATTTTGCCATAAAGGCCGCCAGAGGTGATGACGTGGTCGCCCTTCTGCATCTTCTTGCGCTCCTCATTGAGCTTCTTTTGCTGCTGCTGCTGAGGACGAATCATGAAGAAATAGAATACTGCGATAATGAGGATGATGAAGATCCACTGTGAGGCACCGCCTCCTGCGGCTGGGGCCTGAAGAAAGATTGAATTGAACATGATAGGGGGGATTTTTTCGATTGGGGATTTTTGATTATTCGATAATTCGATTATTCGATGTTTCGATAATTCGATGTTTCGAAATTTCGAAATTTCGAGGAATCGATAATTCGAGGAATCGGGGTATCGATAATTCGATGTATCGGGGGTATCGATGTATCGGCGTAATCGATGTATCGTCTTTATGCCTTGATGATCACCTTCTCTGAGCGCCACTCCTTGACGATCCTGTCAAGGATGCCGTTGATGAAGCGGGAGGAGTTGGCAGAGCAGTAGTGCTTGGCAAGCTCAAGGTACTCATTGAGCGAGATGGCTACGGCAATGTCCGGGAAGTGTTTGATCTCTGCCAAAGCGGTAGCCATGACTACGCGGTCCATCAGCATCATGCGGTCAGACTCCCAGTTGGTGGCAATGCCGTCAATGAGGCGGATGTTGGCCTGATAGTCCTCCATGGCATACTTGAGCAGTTCACGGGCAAACTTCATGTCATTGTCCGAACGGAAAATCTTGACAGGATCAATAGCGTCGGTATTAGCCTTCAGCTTGCTGACGGTCTTGACCACAACCTGAAGCACGGTGGTGAGGTCATCATTCCAGTAGATGTTCTTTGACTCAAGCACCTCATCCAGCTTCTCGCTGTTAGGGAATACCTGATTCAGGATCTCAATCCAGAGGTCACGATCCTGCTCGAAGGTAGAAGGTGCGGTCTGACCCATGTACTCCTGATAGGCAGGACAGCGCTCAATGTCGTCCATGAGCGAACGGTAGAGGTCTGTGTCAAAGTCGCTGAGCAGATGCTCATTCTCACAGTTCTCAATCACATTACTGTGCTCGCTGATCAGGGCAGGGATGCGGTTATCTACAAAGCGGGTGTTAGGATTGAGCTCCTCCTCAGAGGCAAAATACTTGCTGCGTGCCAGTTCGAACTGGGCGTTGCGGTATTCGGTCACCTTGACGATGAGGGCGAGGAGGTAATTATAGAGCTTCTGCGAAGATTCGATAGATTCGATCAGCGCCTCGCTCATGATATGCTGAGGCTGATCGCTCTGAAGTGAGGCATAGACCAGCTGGGTAGCCTTAATACGAATAAGGAGTCGATTAATCATCTTAATAAATATAATATGTGGTGCAAAGATACAAAAATAGTCCGAAAATGCCAAATTTTAGAGCAAAAAAGGGTGAAATTCTTTGATTTTGGCAAGAGGGATGCATCTATGTGAAATATAAATAGTATATTTGCACGTGTGAAAGGTGTCAGGCGAGGCAGAACTTCTCAACGGCGGCAGCTACGCCATCCTCCTCGTTGCTCAAGGTGATGTAGTCAGCCACGGCGCGAACCTCCGGCTTGGCGTTCGACATAGCAACGCCGAGACCCGCGTATTCGATCATAGACTGATCATTGTAGCCATCGCCGCAGGCAATCAGTTCGGAGCGGTCCATGCCAAGATGCTCCAGCAGGATAGAGAGGCGCTTTGCCTTATCAATGCCGGGAGGGACAATCTCCAGGAAGAATGCCTCCGAGCGATACACGTCATTCTTGCCCTTGAGATGCTCTGCCATCTCCAGTTCCAGTTCATGGAGCGGCTCCGGATCGCCCACGATGAGGCATTTGGGCAGGAGGCAGGTAGCGGCTTCGAGGAAGTTGTCCACCTTGTCACAAGGGATGCGGTTGAGCCAGCACTCATACTTGACGTACTGGTCGCCTGGATTTTCGGTAAAGACCGTATCGCCGCGATAGCTCAAGATCTGGAACGTGGTAGGCTTGCCCTCCGCATCAATAAACTGCCGCTTGGAGCAGGCGTAGATGTAAGGGAGTACCTCCGGGTCAAGCATCTGCTGGGAGATGACCTGATGGTCACTCCAACGGACTATCTGTCCGCCATTGTAGGCAAGCACGTAGCCATCGTGCTCTGCCAGGTGGAGCTGGTCAGCCAAAGGGGCAATGCCGAATACGGGACGTCCCGAGGCAAGAACGATACGAAGTCCCTGCTCCTGTGCTTTCAGGAGGACTTCAACGGTATGTGGAGTAATCTCTTTCTGGCTGTTGGTCAGCGTTCCATCAAGGTCAAGTGCGAGGAGTTTGTACACGGGTAGTCAGTGGATATTTGTGGTTGAGTATTCGGGATGATTATTCTCTCAAGTGGAGCTTCCGGACTTGAATTAAGTACAAATAATAAATTGGTATTTTCTACAAGGAATTCAGTAGAATTTAAGGAACCTTTTACCGCATGTATTCCTATTAATTCCTTCAATTCCTTGTTCTATAAAATATATAGTAGTTTTGACCAAGTTATTATTTATATGTTACTGAATGAGTGTGCAAAGATAATATATCTTCGGATAGCGAGCAAACGGGAGTGCGTAAAAACGGTGCAGAGAGCCCCTTTTTTGGACGCAACCCTTCCTATTTGATTAATAAAAATGACAAATAAAGAGATAATATGACTACAGTTAAGGATATTATGCGTGCCATAGAGCGCGTGGCTCCGCTTGACTTGCAGGAGAAGTATGACAACGCCGGACTGCAGTGCGGTGACCCACGGCAGGAGGTGGAGCGTGTGCTCTGCTGCCTGGATATTACGGAGGCAGTAGTGGAGGAGGCGCACGAGAAAGAGTGCCAGATGGTGGTGAGCCATCATCCGCTCATCTTTGGTGGCATTAACCGCATTGACCCCACACATGACTACGTGAGCCGCACACTGATGCTTGCCATCCGCTACGGCATAGCCCTCTATTCGGCACATACCAATCTGGACAAAGCCGAGGACGGCGTGAACCATAAGCTGGCATCCGTGCTGGGGCTGCGTCAGGTGCATGCGCTGGATGAATGCGGCGTGGTGGGCACACTGGAGCATCCGATGTTCCCTGCCGAACTGATGGAGATGCTCTGCGAAAAGCTCTGCACCGATAACCTGCACAGCAACTGGGACGAATACATGCAGGCACACGGCGGAGGGGAGGAGCCGATGCTGATCAGACGTCTGGCACTGTGCGGCGGATCAGGCGCAGAGTTTATCAAGGATGCGCGAGAGGCTGACGCCGATGCCTTTCTGACGGGCGAAGTGCGCTATCACAACTATTTCGGCCAGCAGGATATGCTCATCGTGGAGGCAGGGCATTATGAGACGGAGCAGTTCACCATTGACCTGCTATGCGACATCGTAGAGGAGGCAGGCGTGGAGGCCGAGCCTACCAGCGTCAACACCAATCCGCGCAAATGCTTCTGATACGTACAAGTGAAGGGATGGCTGGGAGTTTGCCGGGCGGAGAGTGATTGACAAACGTGGCAAAACAGCAGATAACCCGCCCGCTGCCCGCTGCAAGGCGCAAAAAAGTGGGAGCATTCCTTTGAGAACTCACGAAAAAAAAGTATATTTGCACCCAATATAAACCTAATAAAAGAATAGAATATGACCGTAGAATTTGGCAAGCATGTTGCCATCCAATACAAGCTTACCGGCTATGAGGCTCCAGAGAATCCTGAAGAGGAGACCGAGATTGAGGACATTGAAGAGACCAAGCCGGAGCGTCCCTTTGAATTCATCTTTGGTGTAGGCCAGCTGCTGCCAGCCTTTGAGGCACAGATAGCAGGCAAGGAGGAGGGCGATGCCTTCGACTTCTTCCTCTCGCCCGCTGATGCTTACGGCGAATATGATGATGAGAAGGTGATAGCCCTGCCAAAGAAGTTCTTCTGCGACGACAAGGGCAAGTTCCTCTCACAGTTCGTGATGGAGGGTGGCGAAGTGCCGCTGCAGAACCAGAATGGCGACATCATCCAGGCTACCGTAAACAAGATCACCAAGGATGAGGTAATCTGCGACGTGAATCATCCGCTGGCAGGCATGACCCTCCACTTTGTGGGCAAGATCCAGGAGGTGCGCGAGGCTTCAGAGCAGGACAAGCTGGATTACATGCGCCAGATGACGGGCCACTTTGAGGGTGGCTGCGGCGGCGGTGGCTGCCATGGTGGAAACTGCGGCGGAAATTGTGGCGGAAACTGTGGCGGAAACTGTGGCGACGGCGGCTGCGGCGGCTGCGGTGGCTGCGGCAACAAATAAATCCATTTTTGGGGTTTATCTCCAACAAAAGAAATCAAAAAAATCAATATTTGCAGCAAAAGAGAGAAATACATCAGATATCTCCAACAAAGGAAATCAAAAAAATCAATATTTGCAGCAAAATTTGATTTCATTTGATTTCGTTTGATGGATGAAAAAGAGAGATCAGCAGAAGATTGATTTCATTTGATTTCGTTTGTTGGATAAAAAGCGAGATGCTTCCTTGTTGGATAAAAAGCGAGATGCATCCTTGTTGGAAGAAAAGGGATCTGTAATTTTTAAGATTGTGAATACTTTTGGCAATATTTTCCGACTGACCACCTATGGCGAGAGCCACGGTGTAGCTGTAGGCGGTGTCATTGACGGCATGCCTGCAGGTATTGCTGTGGATGAAGAATTCCTGCAGCAAGAGATGGCGCGGCGACGCCCCGGTCAGTCAGCTATCACCACCGGACGTAATGAAGCTGATCATGTGGAATTGCTCAGCGGCATCTTTGAGGGACGCACCACGGGTACGCCCATCGGATTTGAGGTAAGGAATGCCAACCAGCATTCAAATGACTACGAGAACATCCGCAACCTGTTCCGCCCGAGCCATGCCGACTATACCTACACGGAGAAGTACGGACTGCGCGATCATCGCGGCGGCGGACGGTCGT
>JAZLJN010000083.1:0-38724 GCA_045617885.1 Bacteroidales bacterium
GTAACATATAAATAATAACTTGGTCAAAACTACTATATATTTTATAGAACAAGGAATTGAAGGAATTAATAGAAATACATGCGGTTAAGGGTTCCTTAAATTCTACTGAATTCCTTGTAGAAAATACCAATTTATTATTTGTACTTAACTTAGTAGCAACAAAAATCAACTCATTACGTAGCAAATACTGATTTTTTTGATTTCATTTGATGGAGAAAATAACAAAAAAGTGATGGCACTCAGAAGGCGATGCTTACTCCGATCCTCTCCTCTACCTCGACTTCTGGCAGCTCAAAATTATCCATCAGCATACTGCCATTCTCGTCCATCACAGCATAAGAAAAATGGCTGATCCAGTCGCCAAGAATGAACAGACGGCTCTGGCGGGAGAGCATCAGGTCAAGCTCAATATGACGGTGACCGAAGATGAAGTAGTCAGGACACTCTTCTGCACTATGCTCGTCAATATACTGCTTGGCAAACCGCACAAGATGCTCCTTATCTTCGCCCATGAAGTCTGGGAAATCATCTCCATTCAGGCGGGAATGACGGCTCCAGGCGTGAGCGAAAGCTGTGGATAGGTCGGGATGAATCCAGCGGTACATCTTCTGGCAGATGCTGTTATGAAAGAATTTGGTCATAAACTTTAACGACTTGGAATCATCACCCAAGCCATCGCCATGAGCCAAGTAAAGGCGTTTGCCCCTCATCTCCATCACCTGCGGCGTACGGTAGAGCGCGCAGCCAATCTCCTGGGGCAGATAGTCAAAGATCCAGATATCATGATTGCCCGTAAACCAATGGATCTTAATGCCTCTGTCACTCATCCGGCCCAGCTGACCCAGAAAACGGGTGAAGCCACGAGGCACGACATGCTTGTACTCAAACCAGTAGTCAATGATGTCACCTACAAGGAAGAGCTCGTCACAATCCTCCTCAATCGATTCAAGGAAACGCACTACCCTACGCTCATAATCCAGCGGATTGTCAAGCGTACCAGCACCCAGATGGCAGTCAGAGATGAAATAGATCTTACCCACGACGCAAGCCTTGTGTTTGATTACAGAAATCCGAGTTCGAGCTTTGCCTCTTCAGTCATCATGTCCTGATTCCACTCCGGCTCAAAAGTGAGCTCCACTTCACAGGACGAAACCTCACGAAGCCCCTCTACCTTCATGCGCAAATCCTCCATCAGGAAGTCTCCCTCCGGGCAGCTTGGGGCTGTCAGGGTCATCTTGATCTTTACGTGTCCACCCTCCTGGACGTCGATGTCATACACCAGACCGAGGTCATAAATATTGACTGGAATCTCTGGATCATAGACCAGTTTGCAGACGTCCACTACCAGTTTTTGTATCTCTAATACTTCGTTTTCTGTCATATTGGCTTAAAATTTTGCGGCAAAGATACAAAAAAAATTGATTTGTCACACATTTTAAATATTAATAATATGACAATTTGAGAATTTTTCTTTATATTTGCGCAAATTTTGGAATATAATATACAGAAATATATGCAAATCGAACAGCAACTTTCTGCCTCAGTCAAGGCAGCAGTGAAGGCTCTCTATGACCTGGAGCTCCAGGACAAGCAGGTGCAGCTCTCTCCTACCCGTAAAGAATTTGAAGGACACCTCACCCTGATGGTCTTCCCTTTCATGAAGCAGACTCCAGTCAAGAATCCGGAGCAGCTGGGCCAGCAGATCGGCGAATGGCTCACCCAGAATGAGCCTCTCGTGGCCAAGTTTAATGTAGTTAAGGGCTTCCTCAATATCTCTATCAATGCAGGATCATGGGTAGAGAAGCTTCAGGGCATCTATTCAAAGGAGAATTACGGCATCCAGCCTGTCACCGAGCAGAGCCCACTCGTAATGATTGAATACTCATCGCCTAACACCAATAAGCCTCTCCACCTGGGTCACCTCCGTAACATCCTCCTCGGCTGGTCACTCAGCAAGATTCAGGCTGCTTGCGGCAATCGCGTAGTGAAGACCAACATCGTTAATGACCGCGGTATCCACATCTGCAAGTCAATGCTTGCCTGGCAGAAGTGGTTTGATGGAGCTACTCCTGAAAGCGCCGGCAAGAAGGGCGATCACCTGATTGGTGACTGCTACGTATCCTTCGACAAGCACTTCAAGGCTGAGGTGAAGGAGATCCTTGCTACCGATGAGGAAGTTAAGGCTATCGTGGTGAAGAATGAGGCTGGCGAGGTGGATGCAGAGAAGACTGCTGATGCCCAGAAGGCTGCTGCCGAGGCTAAGTCTCCACTCATGCAGGAGGCTCGTGCCATGCTGCGCAAGTGGGAAGCTGCCGATCCTGAAGTGCGTGCCCTCTGGTCAAAGATGAACGAATGGGTGTATGCAGGCTTCGATGAGACCTATAAGATGATGGGCGTAGGCTTCGATAAGATCTACTACGAATCAAATACCTACCTTGAGGGTAAGGATCTCGTGCTTGAGGGCCTTGAGCAGGGCAAGTTCTTCCGTAAGGAGGACGGCTCGGTTTGGGCTGACTTCACTAACGAGGGTCTTGACCAGAAGCTCCTGCTCCGTAAGGACGGCACTTCAGTTTATATGACTCAGGACATCGGTACTGCCAAACTTCGCTACCAGGATTATCCAATTGACAAGATGATCTATGTGGTGGGCAACGAGCAGAACTATCACTTCCAGGTGCTCTCTCTGCTCCTTGACCGTATAGGCTTCAAGTGGGGCAAGGATCTTGTTCACTTCTCATACGGCATGGTGGAGCTGCCTAACGGCCGCATGAAGAGCCGCGAGGGTACTGTAGTGGATGCAGATGACCTGATGGCTGGCATGATTGATGACGCACGCACGGCTTCATCTGAGCGTCTGGCTGACATGACTGACGAAGAGAAGGAGAATGTATATCGCATCATCGGCCTCGGTGCCTTGAAATACTTCCTTCTCAAAGTCAATCCGGTCAACAACATGGTATTCAACCCTGCCGAATCCATTGACTTCAACGGCAATACCGGACCATTCATCCAGTACACGCATGCCCGTATCAAGTCGCTCCTGCGCAAGGCTACTGATGACATGAACGTCAACCTTGACCCAAGCGTAGAGATAAGCGAGAAGGAGCAGACGCTGATACAGAAGCTGCTTGACTTTGAGTCAGTAGTGCTGCGCGCCGGCAAGGAGTACTCTCCTGCCCAGATTGCCAACTATACTTACGACCTCGCAAAGGAATACAATCAGTTCTACCACGATACCACCATCCTGAAGGAGGAGGATCTGACCAAACGCCAGTTCCGACTGATCCTCTCGGCTTGTGTGGCACGAGTAATAAAGACCGCAATGGATCTGCTCGGCATCGAGGTGCCAGAACGTATGTAATCATCCTTTCTGACTCATCCGAGACCTCTGATTCTGTAAACAGACCGTTTGACAAGCAATCTGAGGTCTCGGTAACTTTTTCTTTCTTATCAATCACCCGATCGGACAGGTCGGATGACACGGTTTCTCTCTTCGGAACGCAATCAGAGACGTCCCGAACATATTTGATGAACCAAAGCAAACAAAATTATTGATACAATAGATTACCGACATGAAAAAACAACTTAAGTGGGGATTAATCTCTTGTGGAGTTTTAGCACTGATAGCTGGTGGCATCTGGTATCAGCAACCTAAAGTAAACAGCGAGTTAGCCGGAGCTCCAGCCGGACCTGCATCCAAAGGCGGAAAAGGCAATATGGCGCTGAATGTCAACGCCAAGGTACTCCATCCACAGTTACTGACTGATGAATACGTCACCACCGGTCTCATTCTGCCGGATGAGGAGGTGGCTCTCTCATTTGAGACTTCGGGTAAGATAGTCAATATTTCCTTTACTGAAGGCACCTCTGTGCGCAAGGGTCAGATGCTTGCCAAAGTGAATGACCAGCCCCTTCAGGCACAGCTCAAAAGACTGATGGCACAGTTGGAGCTTGCCAAGAATCGTGTGTACCGCCAGGAACAGCTCCTCAAGAAGGATGCTGCCAGCCAGGAGGCATACGAGGAGGCAAAGACTAATCTGGCTACGCTCGAAGCTGAGATTGAGGGCGTTAAGGTGAATATCGGTCTGACCGAACTGCGTGCCCCTTTTGATGGCGTCATTGGTTTGCGCCAGGTCAGCGTGGGTGCTTATGCCAACCCTTCGACCATCGTGGCTAAACTCACCAAAATCTCACCTCTCAAAGTGGAGTTCTCCGTACCTGAACGCTATGCAAGCCAGATTCATAAGGGTGTGAATATGGACTTTACCGTGGAGGGCTACCAAACGCCTTTCCATGCTCAGGTCTATGCTGTGGAATCTTCGGTCAATAAAGATCAGCACGTATTTACTGCACGTGGCCTCTATGCCAACACCAACCGCAAGCTCCTCCCAGGTCAGTATGCAAGCATCCTGCTCAAGAAAGAGGAGATTCCGGATGCGCTGGTAATCCCTTCAGAGGCAATTGTGCCAGAGATGGGTGTGGATAAGGTGTTCTGCTACCGAAGCGGTAAAGCCATGCCTGTAGAGATCACAGCCGGCATCCGAACGGCTGGTGAAGTACAGGTGCTGTCGGGTCTTGTGGAGGGTGACACCATCATTACGTCAGGCACCTTGCAGCTTCGCATGGGCCTGCCTGTGACTCTGGATGAGGTTGAATAATTAAGCTTGCTGACCGACATGAATATTTCCGAACTTAGCATTCGCCGTCCTGTACTGGCACTGGTGATGACGCTGATTATCCTGCTGTTCGGTATGATCGGCTACACCTATCTTGGTGTGCGCGAATACCCTTCGGTGGATAATCCAATCATCTCCGTAGATTGCTCGTACCCTGGTGCAAATGCAGACGTCATAGAGAACCAGATTACTGAACCTCTCGAACAGAACATCAATGGTATCCCTGGTATCCGCTCCCTCTCAAGTGTGAGCTCGCAGGGTTCGAGCCGCATCACGGTGGAATTTGAGCTTTCTGTTGATCTTGAGACAGCTGCCAACGATGTGCGTGATAAGGTGTCACGTGCCCAGAGGTTCCTGCCACGTGACTGTGACCCTCCTACCGTATCCAAGGCTGACGCCGACGCTATGCCAATCCTAATGATTGCGCTGCAGAGTGACAAGCGTTCACTCCTCGAACTCAGCGAGATAGCCGACCTTACCGTCAAGGAGCAGCTCCAGACCATCTCTGATGTGAGTAGCGTGGGTATCTGGGGCGAGAAGCGCTATTGCATGCGTCTGTGGCTTGACCCTGTCAAGATGGCAGGTTACGGCATTACCCCTATGGATGTAAAGAGTGCCGTGGATAAGGAGAATGTGGAGCTTCCTTCAGGCAGTATTGAAGGCAACACCACAGAACTTACCGTGCGCACCATGGGACTGATGCACACTGCCAAGGAGTTTAATGACTTGATACTCCGTCAGGAGGGCAATCAGATTGTACGATTCAGCGACGTAGGCCGTGCCGAACTCGGTCCGGCCGACATCAAGAGCTACATGAAGATGGATGGCGTCCCGATGGTAGGCGTTGTGGTCATCCCACAGCCAGGTGCTAACCATATTGAGATTGCCAATGCCGTATATCAGCGTATGGAGCAGATGAAGAAGGACCTGCCTGAAGATGTACATTTTAAATATAGCTTTGACAATACCAAGTTCATCCGTGCCTCTATTGATGAGGTGAAGGATACGATCTTTGAGGCATTCCTCCTCGTTATCATCATCATCTTCCTCTTCTTGCGCGACTGGCGCGTCACGCTGATCCCTTGTATCGTCATCCCAGTTTCGCTGGTGGGCTCGTTCTTCGTGATGTACATTGCCGGATTCTCTATCAACGTGCTTACCATGCTTGCCATCGTCCTTTCAGTAGGTCTGGTGGTGGATGATGCCATCGTAATGACGGAGAATATCTATGTCCGAATAGAGCAGGGCAAACGTCCGTTTGAGGCAGGTATTGAGGGTGCGAAGGAGATCTTCTTTGCCGTCCTGTCCACCACAGTGACCCTGCTTGCGGTATTCATCCCTATCGTCTTCATGGATGGTATCACGGGCCGCCTGTTCCGTGAATTCAGTATCGTGATTGCCGGTACGGTATGTATATCTTCTTTTGCGGCGCTGACCATCACGCCGATGCTCTCTACCAAGATTCTGGTGCGCCGCAAGCAGCAGAACCGGTTCTATCAGTTCACAGAGCCTTTCTTTGAGGGCATGAATCGCTACTATTCGCGCGGCTTGAGCGCCGTGCTCCGCCGCCGTTGGGTGGTCTTCCCAGTCATCGCTGCCATGGTGGCAATCATCCTGTGGCTCTGGAATGACATCCCTTCAGAGATGGCGCCGCTTGAGGACCGTTCGTCTATCACCATCCGTACACAGGGTACCGAGGGTGTCACCTACGAGTACATCCGTGACTATACTGAAGACATCAGCCTGCTCGTGGATTCGCTTTGCCCGGATGCTGACAATACCACAGCACGTGTAAGCGGCGGCGGCGGTAACATCCGCATCACGCTCAAAGATTTGAAGGACCGTGACTACAGCCAGATGGAGGTGGCAGAACAGCTCACCCGTGCCGTGGCACGTAAGACCAAGGCGCGCTCATTCGTACAGCAGCAGTCATCGTTCGGCGGACGTCGAGGCGGTATGCCTGTACAGTATGTGCTCCAGGCCACCAATATTGAGAAGCTGCAGGAAGTGCTGCCTGAATTTATGGCAAAGGTCAGCCAGAACCCGACCTTCCGAATGGCCGACGTCAACCTGAAGTTCAGCAAGCCTGAGGCACGTCTCTCCATTGACCGTGACAAGGCAAGCATTCTGGGTGTCAGCACGCGCGAAGTGGCTCAAACCCTTCAGTACGGCCTCTCCGGTCAGCGTATGGGCTACTTCTATATGAATGGTAAGCAGTACGAAATCAAGGGTGAGATCAACCGTCAGCAGCGTAATAAGCCGGCTGACCTGAAGTCCATCTATATCCGCAACAAGCAGAACTCAATGATCCAGATGGACAATCTCATTGACCTGCGCGGCGGCATCGCTCCACCGAAACTTTATCGCTATAACCGCTTCGTTTCGGCTACAATCTCCTGCGGTCTGGCTGACGGCAAGACCATTGGCGAAGGTCTGGACGAGATGGATAAGATTGCTGCAGAGACGCTCGATGATACGTTCCGTACCGCCCTCACCGGCGACTCCAAGGAGTTCCGTGAGAGCTCTTCGAGCCTGATGTTTGCATTCATCCTTGCCATCTTCCTCATCTACCTGATTCTGGCAGCACAGTTCGAGAGTTTCAAGGATCCAGTCATCATCATGCTGACGGTACCTCTGGCTATTGCAGGTGCGCTGATCTTCATGTCTTGCAATGACATTACAATGAACATCTTCAGCCAGATTGGTATCATCATGCTCATTGGTCTGGTGGCAAAGAACGGTATTCTGATCGTGGAGTTTGCCAATCAGAAGCAGGATGCTGGCATCAATAAGCTCCAGGCTATCCAGGAGGCTTCGCTGCAGCGTCTGCGTCCTATCCTCATGACCAGTACCTCTACCATCCTGGGCCTTATCCCGCTTGCCTTTGCTACAGGCGAGGGCTGTAATCAGCGTATTGCCATGGGTATTGCCGTTGTGGGCGGTATGATTGTCTCTACCTTTATGACCATGTTTGTGGTACCTGCCATCTACAGCTACATCTCAACTGACCGCTCTGCCAAGGCGCAGAAATGATTACAGGAATCATGCCTTGAAAGTGCGAATAGAACTTCAACCGAATAGTATTATCAACCGAATGAAGCAATCAACCCGATTGATTATGAAATTAAGATATCTCTTTGCTGCCGTCATGCTCTCCCTGCTTGCCACCTCTCTCCCGGCACAGCAGGAGCCTCTCCGATATGCTTTGAGGGATTGCATCGAACGTGGTCTTGAGAACAACTACAACCTCCAGATCACGCGCAATCAGGAGCAGATGGCTCACAACAATGCCTCTCTTGCCAATGCCGGAGCCCTGCCTACATTAGATGCTTCGGCAGCCCTGCGCCCTACCTATCATACCAGCGAGCGCTCTACGGCACGCAGCACCGGTGATGTGACCGAAACCAATAACACGCTTGACTACACAACGGACGCCAACGTATCGCTCAACTGGACGCTGTTTGACGGATTCAAGATCCAGACCAACTACCGCCAGCTCAAGGTGCTTGAGCAGCAGGGCGAGACTGCCACCCGTATGGCTGTGGAGGATCTCATTGCCGATATTGCCTCTGAATATTACAATTACATCCAGCAGATTATCCGCCGTGAGCATTACCGCTATGCGTTGAGACTCTCACGTGAGCGCCTCCGTATAGCCGAGCTGAACTACCAGACAGGCCGATTCTCCGGTCTGGACTATCATCTGGCACGTGTAGATTTCCATAGTGACAGTTCGGCGTATGTACGTCAGCGTGAGAACGTTCACGCCACTCGCATCCGCCTGAACAAGCTGATGGCTAATCCTGAACTTGACCAGCGCATCTCCATCCCTGACAGCACCATTCAGATCCGCGAGGATCTTTCGCTCGAAGCCTTGTGGCAGCAAACGCTCGATGCCAACGCCCGCCTGCTCAACGCCGCACAGAATACGATGCTGGCAGAGCTTGACTACAAGAAGGTCACTTCGCGCAACTATCCCTATCTTCGTCTCAATACGCAGTACGGCTATACTGCCAACCATTATGATATCAATGCTGTACGTGAGCGTGAGACGCTTGGACTTACTGGCGGTCTGACCCTGGGCATCAACATCTGGGATGGCAACCGCCGCCGTGAGCGCAAAAATGCCGAACTGACCATACAGAACCGCAAGCTGCAGCGCCAGCAGCTGGAACTGGACCTGCATGCCAACCTCCAGACCTTCTGGCTGGCTTACCGCAATAATCTGGATCTGCTGGAACTCCAGAAGCAGAATCTTGAGATTGCCGAGACCAACCTGGAGATTGCCATGGAGCGCTATAAGCTGGGCAACCTCTCCGGCTTCGATATGCGTCAGGTACAAAAAAACCTGCTCGACGCCGAAGAGCGCGTCTTGCAGGTTGAATATGATGCCAAGATCTGCGAGATCTCTCTCATGCAGCTCAGCGGTGGCATTGGCTATTATCTGGAGTAAGAGAACTTACAGATAATTAGTTCTTAAAGGAATGAATCGGAGCTGGGATACGTCCTCCACGGTTGACAAACACCTCGCAAGAGAACTTGTTGACTGGCATAATGGGGGCGTATCCCAGTAATCCGCCAAACTCAACCGTCTCACCTACCGTCTTGCCCACTACAGGGATGATACGTACTGCAGTAGTCTTCTGGTTCACCATACCGATGGCTGCTTCGTCAGCAATGATACCGGCAATAGTAGTGGCTGGCGTATCACCAGGGATGGCTATCATGTCCAAACCGACTGAACATACACACGTCATCGCCTCTAACTTCTCAATGGTGAGTGCTCCAGCATTCACAGCGTCAATCATGCCCTGATCCTCACTGACAGGAATGAACGCGCCAGACAATCCACCTACATACGAAGATGCCATTACACCGCCCTTCTTCACCTGATCATTAAGCAGGGCAAGGGCTGCGGTGGTGCCAGGCGCACCTGTACGCTCCAGACCAATAGCCTGCAGAATATCAGCTACCGAGTCACCCACGGCAGGGGTCGGGGCGAGCGAGAGGTCAATGATGCCGAATGGTATCCCTAACCTGCGACTGGCCTCCTGCGCTACGAGCTGGCCCACGCGTGTAATCTTGAAGGCGGTCTTCTTAATGGTTTCGCACAGCACCTCAAAGTTAGTGCCTTCTGGCAGATTCTCCAGTACATACTTCACTACTCCAGGACCGCTGACACCCACATTGATGATGGCATCAGCCTCTGACACGCCATGGAAAGCACCCGCCATGAACGGATTATCGTCCGGAGCATTGCACAGCACTACGAGCTTGGCACAACCCAGCGAATCCTTATCCTTTGTGGCTTCAGCCGTTTGCTTCACGATGTCGCCCATCAGACGCACGGCATCCATGTTGATGCCCGTCTTGGTGCTGCCCACGTTGACCGACGAACAGATTAGCTCCGTCTCCCTCATTGCCTGTGGGATAGAGCGGATCAGCAGTTCGTCAGCATGCGTCATACCCTTCTGTACGGTGGCGCTGTATCCACCTATGAAGTTAACGCCCACCTCATGAGCGGCACGATCCAGGGTCTTGGCTATCTGCACAAAGTCCTGTGGCGTCTTGCAGCAGCTGGCGCCCACAATGGCAGCCGGTGTGATGGAAATACGCTTGTTGACAATCGGGATGCCATATTCGCGTGAGATGTCCTCACCCGTACGCACCAGATTGCTTGCCAGACGCAGTATCTTCTGGTAGATATTCTGGCAGGTCTGCTGTACCGAATCAGTGGCACAGTCAAGCAGGGAGATACCCATGGTGATGGTACGCACATCCAGGTTCTCCTGCTCAATCATCTTATTGGTCTCAAGGACCTCTGATATATTGATCATAGAAGACTTATTCAATTAAAGAGATGAATTTCAATTGTCAATTATCAATTGTCAATTATCAATTAAATTCGGTGCATCTGATCAAAAATCTCCTCCTTCTGGCACTTGATCTGCACGCCCTTTTCTACGCCAATCTGGTTGAGCGAATCACGCAGTTCGTCGAAGGCTACGGTACAGTTCTTGATATCCACAATCATCATCATGTTGAAGTATTCCTGCACGATGGTTTGTGAAATGTCAAGGATATTGACATTCTTATCTGCCAGGTAAGTACATACAGCAGCGATGATTCCCACTGTATCATGACCTACTACGGTAACGATAGTTCTATTCATAAAATTTATATTATTTGTTGGAATTATTTGAGCATATTACTTTTAAAAGAGGAGTGAAAAGGGAGCGAAAAGAGGAGTGAAAAGGAAGTGAAAGGGACGATACCTTTTTACCTCTTTACCTCTTTACCTTTTTAACTTTTTCCCTCTTTACCTTTTTACCTTTTTAACTCTTTAACTTTTTCCCATTCCCCTCGCCTTAAAGATCAAATCCTTGGCCTCGCCAATCTCCTTGAACTTCTGTTCGGCTGCCTTACGGACATCCTCGCCCAGGGTTGCTACCTTGTCCGGATGGTGCTGCAGAGCCATCTTGCGGTAGGCCTTCCTGACCTCATCGTCCGTAGCATCAGGCGTGATACCCAGCACCTTATAGGCTTCGTCAAGAGTCTTTCCTCCCAGGTTGAGCATCTGGTCAATATGGCTATCCGAAAGACCTAACCAAATGGCGAGGCGCTTCAGCTCGGTCACCTCCGTGGTATCCACCTTGCCGTCAGCTTTGGCAATTAGGCAGAGGAAGCCCAACAACTGGAGGCGCTGCTCCTGCGTCATCACGCGGGCTATCTGGGCGCAGGCCTGCTGCAGCTGACGGTTCCACTCCAATTCGCCCAATTGCTTGCGTCGCTCAAAGAGTCGCTTCAGAATTTGGTCGCCCTGCTGTACGGCACCTTCGCCAAAGGAGTTGCGGAGCATCTGGCGCACACATTCCATCTCCGAATGCATGATCTTGCCATCTGCCTGAATCACTTGGGCAGAAAGGAGCATCAGACTGAACAGGAAGCCGTTGCGTTCGCCCTCCTGACGCGAATAAGAACTGCGGTAAGTGCCGCCCGAATCCTCTGACGCATCCCCATCTATGACCCGTGTGCTTCCGCCATCGCCAGTGAAGATGTTCTCTATGAGCGAACCCAAGGCATATCCGGCTATGGCACCAAAGATGCCACCACTCAATGAGCCCAGGAATCCGCCTATCCATTTGATATAACCCATGAATTACCTTTTAACCTCTTTACCTTTTTACCTTTTTACCTTTTTACCTTTTTACCTCTTTACCTTTTTACCTGTCCCAGCTGCTGTGCCGCCAGTACCAGGAACATATAGTGCGAAGAGCCACCGCCCAGCACGTACTCCACCTGCTGCCACAGGAATGGGAAGGTGAGCAGCTCGGGGAAGTCAGGACGGATCAGCGCCGTACCCGATACCACACCGCCTGGGATATAGCTCCAGTCCGCACGGTTCAAGCCATAGCCCACGGTAGCCGACTGTGCGCCTACGCCCGATGCAAATGATGCCTGATTGGTGCCAGGATGGCAGCCAAGGATAAAATTGAGCGCATTATATACAGGATCAGCCGAGAAGATCTCCGGATAGGCACTTACCAGATAGTAGTGCTGGAAGCCGAAGTTCTGAATATCCCAACCGGCACCCCAGATGGCAGGACGGTAAGGCACACCGTAAGGCGTTTCAGCCACAGTCTTTGCCAGTTCGGCAGCATAACCCTGGAGGGCAACCTTGTAGGCCTTCACCCACTTCTGCACCTTCTTGTCCTTCATGCCGCGTACCTGCTGCTCTACGCGAGCCAGATACCATGCGCAGCGGCTGGCTCCACGCTCCAGCATAGCGGTCTGTGAGAGGATATAGTCAAGGTACACGCGCTCCTGTGTAGCCAGATAGAGCTCGGCTGCAGCCTGAAGCTTCGAGCCTGCTACTGAAGGATTGCCGGCTTCGGTAATTGCGAAGAGCGTCTTGGCTATCTCCAGGCACTCTGCGCTCAGCTCGTCATTGAATCCGCGCAGGGCACGGCTGGTGGCTGCCAGATTAGCAGCGGTGGAGAGCTCACGTCCAGGATTGTTCTCCGTGAATATCCAGCGGTCATCCTCGTCGCCTGGCTTGCCGTTGGTCATAGCCGAAGCATCGCCCAGCATTGCATACTGGCGCAGGTCATTACAGATGATGCCGCGGTACAGGCGGCCCAGCGCCTTATAGCCAGCCACTACGGTCAGCGCACCGTTCTCAATCTGCTGCAGCATATCGTTGCGTCCGTCAGGTTGATGAATCTCGCAGATATGGTTCTGCTGGTCAATGGCAGTAGCATCAATCTCCGGATGGAAAGCCTCGTATGCGAGCGAGAGGATGTAGCTCTCACCTGCCTGTGACTCTACGCGGAGGTCGAAGTCACCCGCATCATGCCAGCCGCCTACGTTCACACCCGGCACCAGATCACCTGCTGCGAATGGGGAAAGACCGGGCTTCTGGTCATAGCCGTCAATGTGGTTGAAGGCTGGAGCCATGCGTGCATCGTCCATGTGGCACATATCATGCCATACGCGGTACTTCTCATTCACACGCATGTGACACATCTGCACCGGCAGGAAGTATTCGATCACAGGCTGCCATACGCCGCGGTCATACACGTCAGGAGCGATGCGGAAGGTAGGCGAAGTGCTCTCTCCGTAGCGGATGCAATAGAGGCCGTCCTGCTGCACATCCGTGAAGTCGGCTGTCAGGTAGCGGTAGCGCAGGAAGTTGCCCCACTCCTCGGTCTTGAGTGCTTTGACCAACTCCTCTCCCCCGGCTGTGATGCGGTAGAGCTTTGCCTCCTGTGTCTTTGCGTCGCGCTTGTCGAGCTCTATCACCACCTGCTTTGGCTGCAGTGTGCTGTAGCCTATCTGTGAGGTCTGTACTACAGGTTTGTACATCCAGTCCTTGGTCACGTTAGGAGTGATACGCCAGCGCACGGCACCCTTGGTAGCTCCGGCAGGGATCTCGCTGCGCAGTACGAACCATCCGTTGTTGTGGTTCATGCGTCCGTCGTATAGCTTCAGTTCGGCATTAGTAAGGCTCTGTATCGTGACGCGGCTGAACGGATCATCCGGACAAGAGGTGAATGTCTTGCCTACGGCGTATGGCTCGGCAATGAGGTCATCTGCCACGATAGGATTATAGCCGCCATTGCCCGTCAGACGTTTGATGTCGGCCACTGACTGTCCCTCGGGATGATAGTTACCGGTATGCTTGATGTTCGGCTCGGTGCGGATCACGGGGCTGTTAGGCTGCTGCGGGTAGATGCCGCTCTTCTCATCCATAATCCAAGGCTGGCCGAAGAGGATGCCAGGGAAGAACTCCATATTGAATCCTGCCTTGCCCACGAGGTAGTCAGGGATAGGCGAATCCAGATCAACCGTCACCAGCACGCTTCTTCCCTCTGACTCTACCGTCACCTTATACTGCAGCTGCAGCTCTGGGTAGATCATCGGATTAAAGCCGGTCAGGTGGCGTGACGAATCAGGGAAGCAGAGCGTCGTGGTGATGCTGCGTGCGGTCTGCTCTCGGTCAAGCTTCTTTGGCACTGGCTGCCACTGGCCGGGAGTTGCCTCCAGACGGATATCACCGTTACTGGCTATACGCCGACCGTTCATCAGCAGGCTGACGCCGCCCTGGTGTCCCTCGGGATAGAAGTCATCAAATGACATAATGTCAACGCCCTCACAGTTGAAGTAACCTTGAGGATTGATCTCAAAACTCTGGGCAGCCATCTGCTGTGCCGCCAATGAGAGAATAAGTACAAGAAGTTTGTTTTTCATACAGATTTTAATTTCGTTATTCCATAGTATAGTATTAATTGCTTTGCCGTAGAGATGGTGTTACTCCAACAAAGGAAATCAAATGAAATCAAATGTTTACCGCTTATTACTCCAACAAAGGAAATCAAATGAAATCAAATGTTTACCGCTTATTACTCCAACAAAGGAAATCAAATGAAATCAATGCCCCATGACATCAAAAATTGATCGGCCTGTACGGTTTGAACACAGATTTAACGGATCAAACGGATATAACGGATTATCTCAGACAGATATAATTGATTATCTCAAACACGAATTAAAACGAATTGAAACAAATTTGCTTTAATTAGCTTAAATTTGCGTTTTATAAAAATCCGTTTAATCCGTTAAATCTGCGTCATCTGCGTTCTATTCGCCACAACAGGCATCCAACCGTACAGCTCGAAATTGATTTTTCTTGATTTCTTTTGATGGAGAAACCATTTACTGCTGGCGTGATGCCGGCAGTTTTTTTTTTGAACGACATAAGGCAGCCATTACAGCTGCCTTAAGATGTTCTGTATCTTTTCGAATGTCGTGATGCGTGTAGGAACCAGCGGCAGGCGGAGCACGTTCTCGCAGTAACCCATGGCGTTGAGCATGGCCTTGACGCCAGCAGGGTTACCATCCACAAAGAGCAGGGAGAAGAGCTCCTTGAACCTGTGATGGATGGTCAGCGCCGATGAGTAGTCGCCATCCATTGCCAGGCGTACCATCTTGGAGAACTCCTTCGGGAAGGCATTGCCAATCACCGAAATCACGCCCTCGGCACCCAGCGTAATGAGCGGGAAGGTGATTCCGTCATCGCCGCTCAACACGGTGAAGCGGGCTGGCTTGTTCTTGATTATGTCATCTATCTGGTCAAAGTTGCCTGAAGCCTCTTTGATGGCAATGATGTTCGGATTATCATTTGCCAGGCGGAGCGTAGTCTGGGCAGTCATATTGACACCTACACGTCCAGGCACATTATATAAGATTACCGGCACGGGGCTGGCATCGGCAATTGCCATGAAGTGCTGATAGAGGCCCTCCTGGCTTGGCTTATTGTAATAAGGCACCACACTCAATACGGCATCCACGCCGCGCCAGTCGCCATTCTTAAGTTCTTCCACGATAGCCATTGTGTTGTTGCCACCGCATCCCAGCACGATGGGCACTCGCCCACGCACCTGTTCGATGACCAGTCGGCGAACCTTGGCTCGCTCATCCGCTGTAAGTGTTGGTGTCTCTGCCGTGGTGCAAAGCACTGCCAGAAAATCTGCTCCCTTCGAGACCTGATACTCCACAAGGCGCTGCAATGCTTCATAATCCACCGTCATATCTGCCTTGAACGGTGTGATCAAGGCCACGCCCATACCTTTAATCTTAACCATATAGTAGTTTGTTCGAGTTTTCTTTTTTATTCGCGTAATTTGGGCACAAATATAGCGTTTTTTCGAACAACTTCGCCAATTCCGTCACGAAAAGTTATCAAATTTTCAGTGCACCGACTATTTCTGACACTTTTTGACAGCCATGGCGGTCAAGATACTCATTTATGCCATCCACAATCTTCACCGTGACGGCTGGGTCAATGAAATTGGCAGTACCCACCTCAATGGCGCGCGCACCGCACAGCATGAACTCGATGGCATCCGTAGCATTCATGATGCCACCCAGACCCACGATAGGGATCTGCACGGCATTATACACCTGCCATACGCAGCGCAGGGCAATAGGCTTGACGGCAGCTCCACTCAAACCTCCGGTCACGGTGCTGAGCACAGGGCGCTGACGCTCGGCATCCACAGCCATGGCAAGCACGGTGTTGATCAAAGAGACCGCATCGGCTCCTGCCCCCTCCACAGCCTTGGCTATCTCGGCAATGCTGGTCACATTAGGGGTCAGCTTCACGATGAGCGGCTTGTGATATACGTCGCGCACAGCCTTCACCACCTCGGCAGCCATCTCTGGCTTGGTGCCAAATCCCATGCCACCTGCCTTGACGTTCGGGCAAGAGATGTTAAGCTCCACGGCAGGAATGGTAGCCACCTCATTGAGCATACGCGCACCCTCCACATAGTCCTCTATGCACGAGCCGGAGAGGTTGACTATCACGTTGGTCTTCAGATGCTCCAGCTGCGGATGGATGTGCTCTATGTAATACTGTACACCCTTGTTCTGGAGGCCTACGGCGTTGATCATGCCCGAAGGCGTCTCTGCCAGGCGCGGATAGGCGTTGCCCTGACGAGGGTGGAGCGTGGTGCCCTTCACGATGAAGCCGCCCAGGCGCTCCAGGTCAATAAAGTCGCTGAACTCGGTGCCATAACCGAACGTACCTGATGCCGTGAGCACAGGATTCTTAAGTTCAAGACCAGCTATATTCGTTGTAAGATTTGCCATATTCCGTCTCCTTTTACCACTTTAGATCCTTGATATCAAACACAGGACCCTCCGAGCAGACACACTTATGTCCCTCACGGGTGTCCTCCACGCAGCAGAGGCATACGCCCAGGCCACATGCCATCTTATTCTCAAGTGACACCTCGCAGAAGTGAGGCGCCTCATTCTGCTGCCACTGGCTCACCACCTTGGCTACCGCCTTCATCATCGGGCCAGGGCCACACACGCGGATGCCGTCAAACTGACACTCCTTGAGTATGGTATGCTGTGTGGCAAAGCCTTTCTGGCACCACGCATTACCCTCGGCGTCACATCCCTCCAGACCTGGCACCACCGTACCATCCTCCGTGGTCACGTACAGCTTGCCTGCCTCACGGTATTGTGCAACCGATACTAAATCCGTGCAACTTCTTGCACCCAGTAGGAAGGTTACATCGGCTCCCTGGTTGCGGAAGGCATAGCCCGTCTCAAGCAGCGGAGCCACGCCCACTCCGCCACCTATCAGCAGCACTCTTGGCTTCTGCTCCGAAGCCACAGGGCTGAAACCATTGCCCAGAGGATATACAATATTTAATATATCGCACGCGCGCAAGCGAGACAGCTGATTCGTTCCGTTGCCTGCCTTCTGGATCAGCAGCCACAGCTCATTATTGGTACGGTCAATACGATGGATGGAGATAGGGCGACGGAGGAAGACGCGAGGCTCGCCATCCACGCGAAGCTCTGCGAACTGTCCTGGTTTGCATTCAGCAAGCGGAGTTCCGTCAGCAGGAGTGAGCCGAAGCATGAACAGTCGGTCGCTGAGCGCTTCGTTCGTCACTACTTTGAAGTCAGTAATATTTTTTTTCATAGATGCTATATTTGCGCCAGATTGGACGTTTTCTCTTTAAACGTACAAATCCCAGTTTTATTGTGAGATGTCCCGCCAGAGCAAAAATTTCAGAGATTGCATATCCATTTTCTCCCGCGTTTTTCTTTGGTGATATTTTTCACCCTCACTCGCCCAAAATCACACACAAACCCATGAGTAAAATATACCAAATAATACCGAATGAAATTATTGGCAAAATATCATTATTTACTTATTTTCAACTACTTACATATTACGCACAAAGCCCAAAAATTAGCATATACAGTTTTATTTCTATCCTGATTCATCTATGCTAATTATTTATTATAGATATCAAATCGTATTTCGCTGATTTTGCACACTTTACGAATTTCAATATATCATTTATAATTTATGCATACCGATCATTTCTGTTCTGACGCTCCAAGATTGAGCTATCTCATCAATCGCCCGCAGGAATGCATAAAATGTGTATTAATTCCTCCCCGCTCAAATCAATCTTAAAACCGCAGATTCACAGCAAATTTCTGCTGATAAAAAATCTTTTACTCCACATTCATTTTTTTGAACCAAAAATTTGGACTTTTCAGAAATATTCCCTACTTTTGCAGCCGATATCCCAAAACTACATTTTTCGAACCCCAAGATATCGCCCATCCCAAGATGAACATTCACGACTTTACGCATATTTTTCTACCCCAGCTGCTCAAAGATTATACCCAGGAGAAAGCAGAGCTGCATGCTCTGGTGGACTTTGAGCTTTGGAAACGCATCATGCCCGACACCCCGGGCGAACAGTCCGACGGTCACTTCCTCTGGTATCAGATCCGCCTGAACGCCTTCGAGCTTCAGGATCAGACGCTGCTCCTCACCTATACGCTGCCCGTACCTATCAGTAAGGGGCAGCCCAAGTTTGTGGGCATACGCCTTGACCGCGCCCAGCGTCAGGCTCACTACTATCTGCTCCTCAAGCCCCAGAGCATAGAGGATATGTGGGACATCCACTGGATGCCCTTCCCCAAAGCATCAGAGAAGATAAAGCTGGAATTTATGCGTAAGATTGATGGTACAGACAGCTTGCGCAACTTCGTGCTCACAGTGCAACAAAAGTCATTCACTGACACAGATTATGACACAAGCATCATCTCCTCCATCCTGCGCATCTTCAAAGACACCGTAGCGCCAATGGAATAATCTCCATCAAAGAAAATCAATTTTTACAGTCAAAAAACATGACTTCTTTTGATTTCCTTTAATGGAGATCTTACAATGCTACAAAGATATACTCTTGTCTTTGTTTTATCAAAAAAAAAAGATTTCTTTTGATTTACTTTAATGGAGATCTTACAATGCTATTTTTGATAGTCCGTGGAATGGCTGCTCACACCCCCATGCCATCATCAGGGATCACCACGCCGCCAGTGCCCGAGCCGCCGCCCTGCTGCTGGCTGCCCTGCTGGCCATTGCCGGCGTCGCTGCCCGAACCATTGCTGCCCGAACCACTGCCCTGCTGTGCGCCATCAGTCACCTTACGGAAGGTAGCCACCAGGCTCACATCCTCGCCCACGGTGATGCTGCGCTGTGGGGCAGTCTCGTCATCATCCCACTTCACGAAGCGGTAGCCCTCGGCAGGCACGGCGCTGATGAGCGCCACATCGCCCTCGTTGTAGAATCCGGCTCCCTCCAGCGTGCCGCCCTGTTCTGGGCTGGCAATGAGCTCCACCTCGTAGTCGCCCATCTGGTCGTCAGTCGAAGTGACCGTCTTCACCAGACGTCCCTCGCGGTCATAGCATGAGATGCTCACGCTGGTAGCCAGCAGCTCCTTCTTGATGCCCACAGAGGGGGTGAACACTACCTTGCGCGAAGAGATCAGGCTCGAACTCACCTTCTCCACCGAACTTACCGAACTCGCTTTCAGTCCGATACGCATAGTACCCAGACCTGGGATGGCTACGGAGTGACCCTCCGTCATCCATGCCTCAATTACGCTTCCGATAGCGTCCCAAGCAGCTTTGAGGCTGCCCTTGTTGATACCCGAGCGGATAGAGGCCTCAGCGATGACCTTCTGGTCCGACAAGCGGTTGTAAATCACTGGTGAGAGCACGTACCTATAAGTATTAGCGTACTTACCCACCTGAATCAAAGTTTCCTTGGCCTTCAGATTAAGTGCCATAATGATTAACTCCCAAAAAGAATGCTCGGCCACGGGGCGCTAGGGAGTCCTGCTAACCCCGTGATGGTTTGAAAATATTCCGCCTCCAGGTCCGAGCCCCCTTCAGCATATTCCGCTAGATACTGTTTTCCGCCCTAAATGAACAAGTAGGCATATAAACCTACTAAATAGAATTGTTTATTTCCACTGCAAAGGTACTGATTTTTTTTGATATATCCAAATTTTTCCGCCACTTTTTTCATTTTCAGCCACATTTTTTTGAATTTGTCCTTTATATAGTTAGCAAATAATTTCTCTCTAACTGGAAAGTTTTATTTTGTCAGTTAGAGAAAAATAATCGGTTAACTGGGAAGCAGAATAAAGCAATGCTCCCTATTGCCTACGGATGAATACGATTAGAAATAATATATACTAATGGTGCAGCGAATAATGGTGGGATGGTGTATTTAATATGGTGAGAGGTCAGAAATAAATCGGAAATTCAAGAAATAGTAATTATGGTGGATTACATATTTATTTTTAAACTAATAAGGAGGTAGAGCACCATCTCCACCTCCTTATTGTAAAATATATGACTATTCGTATGGCCAAGACTTAGAAGTCGTTATCGTCATCGAAGATCTCATCATCCTCATACTCAAGTTGCTCTGACGCAGGCTGTACCATAGACAGACGGATGGTCTGTGCATCGCGCTCGCCCTCACAGTTAAGCTCGTCATCAGTCTTCTCTACAATCATGTATTTGTTTACACCACGAGAAAGGTGAGGCTCATAACCCAGGCGAATCAAAGTGCGTCCGATTTCATTTGCTGAAAAACCTTTTCCATAGATTCCCCAGCGTATGCGTAATTTCTGCATGATCTCGCCAGAAGAGATAGCCTTGCATGGCTCCATTTCGAGTGGTGCACGGAAAAAAGAACGGATCACTTCTTCGCAGTCGTTCATTTCCATGAACTCTTCGTTGTGCTGGCTGATGCATTCGCTCTCCTCAGCCGTAGGCTTCGTCTGATAACCATTCAAAAGCAGATACTTAGCCATGGCATAAGCTCTGTTATAGTCGAGTGGATGATCATGAAGGTTGACGGTACCTGCTACTTCTACTGACAAATAACGGCGATTGCCTTCACGGTCCTTGATATAACGCTTATGGTTAGTAGCGGCTACCAAGACAGCACGGCGGCGGCGCTTCTCACGGAAGTGTCCGTAGGAATCGCGCTCGTTGCTGGAGCTTGATGAGACGATGTACTTGTAAGCATCACTTTTGGCATTGCTGCCGAACGAGAACTCATCGAGGAAGACCAGTACGAACTCTGAGAGTGAGATGATAAAGTCTTTATCTACACGTGCTGATGGGTTGGCATCATAACGATACTCTGCCAGTTCGGGCGGCAGGATGTGGCGGATAAAATAAGTCTTGCCCAGATGCTGCTCTCCGCAGAGCACCAGCAGGATGTTATGTTCGTCAATGACTCCCAGCATCATGCCAACCAGACCTACAAACCACTTGCGCAGAAAGGAGATATAGAACTCATGATTACATTCGTCTTTGAAGCAGATGTGCTCGAAGAACTCACGTATAGGGTCATCCTTGAATACCCCTGCCTGAAGATCATCACCTTCTGATGGCTCCCACGTTGGCAGACGGTCAAGCCATTCATTGATAGCATCATAAGCTTTTACGAGCTTATCATAGTTAAGAAGAGCACGTAAGTCATTCTCGCTTATGCTGATACCCTCAGCTCGCATCGAGCAGTAGATGCTGTCCACATCGCGGTCAGTGACTGGACGCCATTTACCCTCGGCCAGCATCTCTGTGCGATTAGTCCATACGTTGTGTCGCAGCTGATAGTCAGCTTTGAGATATTCCATACTTGCGTGTATCTTGTTGCGCGAATCCTCCTGACGCTGTTCTTCGGTCTTCTGAGGGCGGCCTTTTGGAGTAGAGATGTCGATACCATGACGCTTGGCTATTTCGAAGAATGTTCCGATCCCCACTTTGCCATGGCTATCGCCCTTGAGATGGTCAAACTTCTCTTCGCACTCTTTGAGATTGAAGTTAGGGTTCATAGAGCTGATGTCGATAAACATCTTTCGTCCATCTTCACCCAGATTGCTGAGGGCGAAGCCCAGGTGCATCCAGTCGTCATAAACGGCTGTGATATCGATGTGACTTGCCTTGATACGTTCTGTGATAATCTCGGCTTTGCGCAGCGTTGCAGCTGCATCATAATTGTTACTTGTCATGTTGTTCTGAGTTTGTTTTGTACATAGAATTGAGATAACACTGAGGGTCATGAGGCAGGTAGCAGGAACGACAAATGTCCGAACCACTGACATCTACCTTAATACCATACTCAAAGAGCAGGTAGCGATAGACCCAGTTGAAATACTCCTTGTAGTTGTAACCAGTACCCTCTCCGATGCGGATTACATTCTTGCAACCTTTACCACTGGGAGAAAGGAAATTGAGCACAACCTCGATGCGACGGTCATGGACTAACAGCTGGTTAATGCGGCGCGCCTCATCTTCAGACTCAAGGTCATCTATATCAATAACCATGAGACCACTAGCCTTATAGAGGCTGTTAGAATTACGCTTGCTGAATAGTCCTCCGAATAAGGCGATACGAAAGTTTAGTTTTTTGAACTCCTGAGCCTTGCCGTGATCAGTAAACTGACGCAAATGCTCAGTTTCGGCCTTGGCAGCATCACTCACAATGTAGTCATACACTTGCTGTAATGACAGCTCAAAGTCAGGATTGACTTGTAGTACAGCCTCACCCTTTCGGTTGATGTAGCCTTTTGCAAGGCCAGAAAAAAGAAATTCTTCTTTAATCATTTTTTAAATGTATTAAAAAAAATGTCTCCTGGTACGGGCAATCAGTCAGAGACATGCCGTCGCCCTTTTATAGTACCATCATTTCCCACTCTGCAATTCGCGACTCGCGCGGCAGAGAAGCAACCAGCATTCAAGTTGATCATTCCTGATGGCTGGATGTCTTTACTAACCTGCAATTTCTCTGTTTTTGGTACCTCAAAGAAAATTATTAGTACAAATACGTCAATTACAAGTTATTTTCTCAGCAAATTTATGGTAATAATGTGTAGGTTTCAAATTTTTTCCCAATTATCTTAAAATACTGAAAATTAGATTGGATTTAGCATATCCAGTATCATTTGGTCTTTATAATTAGATTGAATAATGAAGTTTGCCTTTCAAAAATTGCGAGTTTTTAGATTGGCTCTATTAAAAAAATCTATTTTCATCACAAATGGTGGTGTCAGCAGGACTATAGCAGTTCTTTTTACACAAAAAAAGCATCGGCATTATGGTTGCCGATGCTAAAACATAGAGTAATTAGATTGAAATTAATTTGCTAATACAATTTCGAATTCTTTTGACCAATCCTTTTTGCTAAGTCCATTTGTCAAATAATTGATTCTTTCGATAAACTGGCGGTAATCAATAAACTGCTCATTGAAGTTTGTCGCATGACTGTGCACTGAACCGTATTTGACTATTCTGTCCGAATACATACCATGATAGTTTTGGGAAAAATATAGACATGCACCCTTTATATTGCTACTAAGAGCCCAGTGGCAGAAGTAATACATATATCTTCCCATATCGCGAGGAACAAATGAAGGTGGCAGCAAATTATCAAATTCTTTGACTACAGTCCTGACCTTCTGGATGACTTCATATTGTTTGTCCCATAGAGATAACTCTGAGGCTGATCCGTAACCTTTCTTCTGAATCTCGTAGAGATCTATCAGGTCACAATGTTCCTTTTCTGTCTTATTATATTTATGATAACCATAGGGTGCAAAATCCCTTTCTGATGCATAATTAAGCCGATCTTTATACAGGGGATTGTTTTCTTTGAGGTAGTTAATTGTACTTTCTGTAATCAAATACACCACGTCCTTCTGTTTATTCCAGTCTCTTTTACGCTGATACTCCAGTCTTTCATAACTCTCAGCAATACTACTCTTGACATACTTCTCTTTTTCAATCATATTCAAACAAAGAGTGAGACACTTCTCCATTTTTTCAAAGAACAACTTGAGTTGTTCATAAAGTTGCTGTACCTCAATTGGCTGTTCTTCTATTGGAAACATGGCGTATTCAAAAGAAGCATTACCCATCACAGAACAATCAATTAATTCTTTGGGTTGAATATTATGGATTTCACATTCAATGGGTGTTGGATGGTTTCCATAACGTCCTTTCTGCATTAACGTTTTTAGTGGAGAAACATGGCTACGAGATTTTTCAAAGGCAGTTCTTACTGCATTATAGTAGCCATTGATGTTGGTGGCATAATCCTGAATATAGTTTTGTGAGTATATATCAGCTCGACAATATTCTTTCTCCATTTTTGCTCCCGCTTCAATGAGATAATCCGTCAATCTTTTTAATTCTTCTGGTGTACGTTTACGAAGATCAATCATACAGATCATACGATCATAACCCTCTTCCTTAAATCTATTTGAGATTCTTATTAGCTCTACCAGATTTTCGTAAGTCTGGTCAAGGTCATTACGATAATACCTATTTTTTACTTCGTTTTTTAAATTTTCCATTTATTATTTTCCCTTTATTTCCTAATACAGGCAGGCTGGGTTAAGGCCTTGAAAGTAGTTCGGCCGCAAAGGTAATAAATTCTGTATATAATTCCAAACAGATTTTTTCTATACGAGCATCGACAAAAATCAATAATGTGGTTTATAGACATTCGTACGCGGGAAATTAGTGCACCTTGATTTCACGATTTTTTATATTTTAGAATGTTAAAATGTTATTTGTAATGCATGCCAGGCTATTTTTTATGTTAAAAAGGAAAGTAAGGTCGGGATTTTATCAACAATCTTCTTAAGACTTATTGTTTGACTATGATGATGAGTTGATATTTGCAATAGAATAACAAAAATAATGGCAACAAAAAAAGCATCTATTTGTCATCTATCATATGATATATGCTGATAAGTATTATTACTTTTTTTCACTTCTGGCATTTTTTAACCTAAATTTTTGGCGGTTTAAACGAAAGGTATTATATTTGCCTCGTGTAATAGCATATTTATAGTTTAATTATATTGTCAAACGTCTATCATAAAACGATAAAAACAAGTCTCGATTCTTTTCTTTATTGTTTATAAAGGTAAGTATTCAGACTATACGAAACAGAAAAACAACAGCAAATTGAAGAACGGTGCATCATGTGTGCAGCCACTTCACCAACTCGTGTTGATCAAAAAGATTATTAACAATGGAGGGTGATGCGGAATCCGTTCGACTTCTTATCATATACTTGAGCAAACTGCTCTTGTTCTCTCTTCTGAAAACGACCAAATTCAAAGCTATGGGAATAAGCAGCGGTGGGTTCACGTTCCGTCTGGAGCGTGAGCTTTTCCGTGCATATCCATAGC
Organism: Bacteroidales bacterium; assembly: GCA_045617885.1. Classification (GTDB taxonomy): domain Bacteria; phylum Bacteroidota; class Bacteroidia; order Bacteroidales; family UBA3663; genus Liminaster. The sequence goes on from JAZLJN010000083.1 coordinate 25,286, forward strand.
AAAGGTTACTTGGTCGTACCACAGAAGAGGATAAGCGTCGGAAAGTTCACGCTCCTTCTTTAACTATATCGTTGTAGGAAATACCATTTATTTCCAACATGATGCTTAACGTCTTATTCCTTTCCTTCAACGATCATTTTACCTATATGAGATTCTTTACAAACCACATTAAAGACTGCATCGTGACGGCTAAAGCTGCTGTTACGGTGATGGCAGTTGTCATGGCTGCCGGAACCCAGGTTCAGGCACAGGATTACTCTAATTATCAAAAACTGGATAGTATCGTCTATCCTATCTATCCTTATTCTCGTAGCGATTATAAATACGAATTCAGTTATGATAAGGATGGAAATCAGATAGGGTATGTACAATGTTTGCGTAATAATGATTTTCTTCGCAAAAGTCACAGTTTCACTTTTGCCAACAATGAAGACATTTCATCTTACACCGTGGAAGCCGTAAATGACCGCGGTGTACATAAACCGTCGACAAATGGCAGATTTGATCATTACAGTGATGGCAAACTGCTATCAATGGATCAATCTGCCCCAAGATTTTTGGATGGGGTTAATATTAGCCGTGTATTCGATGAAACAGGCCGCCCAACAAGATTTGTTCGCGAAGATAAAAGTAGAGATGGATTTTCTTCCTGTGAAATCGAATCAATCCAATACGACGACAACGGGAAAATTCGGGAATTCTCTTGGACTTTCCAAAGATATACTTATGATTTTGATTTTGTTAGTGGAGATCTGATTAAGAAATACACTAGCAACGAGGAACGCAAATGGTTTTTCAACTCCGACGGACTATTAGGTTCCGAATTTGAGTTTGTTTCTACTTTCAACCAAGAGTATGACATTACAGAAACATGGGAAAGTGAGAAGTATTATGGCTTCATGGAGGAGAATCATTCATCGTGTGTAGGTAGATTTAGGCGTAGCATCGATCGAGAGGACGAAGCATTCATAGAATCAATCGGCGGACGAGAAGTGTACGAAAGAGATTACAATACCTGGAGCGAGTATGAAACAACCTATTATAAGTCAAATAGCACATACGATGCTAATGGAAGAATCTCGCTTCGTGAGACATTTGTAACTGATAGAGATTACGAATACACGGGCGAGCTGGCTTTTACAGAAGAGTTCTCATATGATGCCAATGGCAATGTCTCTTCACGCGATTATAAATATGGACATCTTCCATATTCAGTAATAATCGGTTTCAATGAAGCCTATTCGTACGATGAAAACAACAGACTGATAAAGGAAGTTGTGAAATGGTGGTGGAGCGAAAGCTCTGATGAGACCGTGTATGACCTCGAATATTGGTATGACGAGAATGGTCAGAAACAGGTCAAAGAGGAGCGTAAAAGCAAGACTATGCCAGAGCCTTCAAGCATCAAGGAGTATGATGATAGAGGTAATCTCATCGTTGAGATTGCAAGCAGTTACGGCAATACATACAGGTATGATTATACATACGATGAAATCGGCAACATGTCCGGCGTTACCGTGCATCTAAACGGAGAGTTGTCGGAAAAGATTGAATATGACACCACAATACCATCATTTAAGACAGGTGGTACTCTGAATGTTTATGACTATGTAACGTATTCAACATATTATAATGATTTGCAACAGGCAAGATACTCTGACAGTCACCTATTCTATCTCTTCGACCAGCCATTCAAAGTTAAGAGCTACAAGTATTATGACATGGGTGAAGAAAGAGAAGCACAACTGTACTACTCAAAGTTCATTGATGAGGATTCAATAGATAATATAACTATAGACAATGATTCTGATGTTATTTACTATGATTTGCAAGGTCGTAGATATTCTTCTCCTGTGAAAGGTGTGAATATTATGAAGAAAGGTGATAAGACCATGAAGATCATAAGATAGTAAATCTCTCTGGATTCAACAGATACTCAAAGCCACCTTGCGATGGATTTTCGCAAGGTGGCTTTTGTAATGCTACTGACCAGCAGTCTGTGAGCTTTTTGCCTGCTGACAGATACACCCAGGATGCATATTCAGAACTCTCCTGCGCAACCGATGTGAGAGGCAGGAGAAGGAGAATCAGCAGAAGAGGGTACTTGCGTAGCATATATCAGATGTCTAAGGCAGCATGATAGCCCTCGTAGATGGCTTTGGTAATATTGGCAGGGCGTACACAGTCACCCACCTCACGTACGTATGGGGCGCTCATGCGGAGAGCCTCAACGTCCTGACGGTTAGCACGCTGGCCTACGGCACAGATGACGGTCTTGCCGGGTACGAGCACCTCTTTGCCCTCCTTATCCCGACAGATAACGCCCTCTGGGGTGATGCGGAGGCCTGCATACTCGGTGTGAGCCGTAGTAAATTCTGCTACCTTGCGCATCAGGATTGGACGGTTACGGATGTTGCAATCTGGTGCCAGGGTATCACGCATCTCCACGAGGTGAACCTTCTTGCCCTCCATGCCCAGGTGAACGGCGCACTCACATCCTGCCAATCCGCCACCCAGCACCACTACCTCATCAGCCACTTTATGCTTCTCAAGGTAGTAGTTGTTGACTATGACTACATTATCGCCATCAATGCCCGGAAGCTGTGGCACGAGCGGTGTAGAACCTACCGCCAGAATGACAGCATCTGGCTTCTCTGCCTCGACATACTCTGGTGTGACCATGGTGTTAAGACGGATCTCTACCCCTTCATCAAGGCACTGACGGTGGAGCGATGGGCCGAGCTGATACATCTCATATTTGAATGGTATGGCCTGCTCGGACTTCAGGATGCCTCCTACGGCGTCGGACTTCTCGCACAGGATGACCTTGTGTCCGCGGAGAGCTGCCGTATGAGCTGCCTTCAGACCTGCTACTCCACCTCCTACTACGAGCACCTTCTTGCTACGTGCTGCCGGAGTGACCTCCATGCCTTCAATCTCACGGCCGATGACTGGATTTACGGCGCATCGGCGTGTGAAGGTCACAGGACGTTCGGCCATACAGGTGTAGCAACGCAGACAGCGTACGATGCGGTCGTCCTGCTGTGCCATGACCTTCTGTGGGAGGAACGGATCAGCAAGCAACTGACGTGCCATATAGACTACATCGGCTTTGCCCGACGCGATAATCTCCTCCATTTGAGCAGGATCACTCAAACCTCCGATGGTGGCTACAGGCTTTGTGACGTGCTTCTTGATCTCAGAAGCCAGCCAGACGTTGACGCCATGAGGGTCGAACATTGGAGGCGTGGTATTGAAGAAACCGAACTGATAGGATCCTGCCGAAACGTGGATCATATCCACCCATGGCTCAATGGCCTGTGCTATCTTGATGCCATCCTCAATGCCATAGCCGCCATCAAACAGCTCACTGCCGCTGATTCGAGCTTCGATAGGGAAGCCAGGACCTACGGCTTCGCGCACGGACTTGAGCACTTCGAGGCAGAGACGCATACGGTTCTGAAGCGAACCTCCATACTCGTCAGTACGATGGTTGAGATAAGGCGAAAGGAACTGATGGATGAGCCAGCCGTGGCCACAGTGCACCATGATCATCTCATAGCCGGCACGCTTGCAGAGGGCGGCATTTTCGCCGTATGCCTTGACGATGTCGGCAATCTGCTCTTTTGACAAAGCCTTGACCGGACGGCCATCAGGACGAGTACCTTCACTTGGCCCCCACTGGCAGAGGCTGGCTTTCTTGTTCTTGTCTGCCATATAAGTGCCTGCGTACTGACCCGAGTGTGAGAGTTCGATGCTCGGCACAGAACCATGACGACGGATGGCATCCGCCACAAAGACGTGTGCTGGCAGGCAACCTACTGTCTCAAGGTTGAGATGCAGCATGTGGCTGGCATCGGTCTCTGGATGAACCACGAGTTCGCTGACGGTGACTGAAGCGGCTCCACCCTTGGCTCTGAGTTCATAGAAGCCTTGGGTGCGAGGTCCGGGACAACAGTCAGCGGTGATGTCAGTAGCACCCATTGGTGCTGAGAAAATACGATTACGGAAAGTGACGCGGCCCAAGGTAATAGGACTGGTCAGATGAGGAAACTTATTTGATTTCATGGGTTAATAAATGGTATTAAAAAAAAGTAGTGCAAATGTACGTGTTTTTTGTTATGAAACCAAGTGTTTCCCCGAAAAAAATTACTTATCCTTGCATTTTTGGACGATTAGGCAATAATCTACACAAATGTGAAAGTCCGAAAGGGTAAAAAATGGCGCTTTCATCACTTTTGGCTTCAATAATCAAACAAAAAAAGCTGTTAAATAGTCTAATTAAATTGCTTTAACTCTTTAATTATAACTATTTAACAGCCTCGTCGGGATGACCTGACTCGAACAGGCGACCTCGCGCCCCCCAGAAATAACGCTATAGTAATCATCATAGCCTATATTTCATAGGGTTATCTGACCTTAAGTGATTGCGGTTTACATTATGGTTTACTTCAAAGTAAACAGTTTATAATTTTGTTTATTTGATTGACTTTATAATAACCAAGGTGCAAATTTACTTCAAAATTTCTAAATCTGCAAATTATAGGTCAAAATTTTCTGATTTCTTACTATAAATTGATGTTTCTGCAAATAATGTTGCTATTTTTATGATAATATTGAAGAGATATAAAGAAAAAGGGCTCAGATTGCTCCAAACCCATATCGTTTATTACAGAGATAAGGAATCACTTCGGTAAATAAGATTTCCTTGTAGATCGTATTCTTCAATCCAATGATAATAGCCATCCTCAGCCTGAGGATGATGCAAACTTGAACATTGAACTATGAAACTCGAATCTGTACGTAGAATTTTGTCACAACTGGAAACCTCAAAGAGATCATTTCCCTGCTTACGTATGGTATAATCAAACTCCACGATGTCACAGAAAGCTCCTGAACCACCACAAGACATGTAGCACACAGTACCAGGCTTATTGCTTGGAAGGAATCCACCGAACCATTCATTAACAGACACCTTGCAAGAATCTGTCTTATCTTGTTCAGCATCGTAGATAAGCAGAGTAAGGTTTGGATCAACACCCGTGTCTGTGAGGACAGTAGCATCAGCTATAGTGTCATTAACATATAGTACTGTTTTCTCATCTGCCTGGATATAATGAAAAGAGGACAGATAATCGCAAATAGAATCTATTCGGTTTTCAATTATATGATCTATCTGAGGAGTCTGCTCTTTCGTGCAACCTGAAAGTAACAAAGTAATGCTAACAATAGTAGTTAATCGTCTTCTCATCGTACTATATCGTTGATCATACTATTTGCCATGGTAAATGCTCTCTGCTAATTTCCTTGCTACAGGACCAGACATGTAGCCGCCTCCTGGTCTTCCATAGTTACCCCCAAGCGGTGCTTCCATTGTTACGATGCAACTGTATTGAGGATTGTCTGCTGGGAAATAACCTACGAATGTCACATAATGACCATTGCCTGAGTAAGTGCCATTTTTGAAGATCTGAGCTGTTCCTGTCTTGCCTGCAATAGAAACAAACTTGCTCTTTGCTCCTTCCTTGATAATAGACCCATCTTTTGCCCATAAAGTACTACCAGTTCCGTGATCGACGACTCCTTCCAATGAATGCTTGATAAGCTCGACTGTGAACTTTGAACAAATGCGGCCTGCACCAGGACGAACACCATCATTTGCTATCGAATTAAAGAAAAGAAGTGTATGCAAAGGTGTACTACGCATCTCATATCCATAGCTGATCTGTGCTAAAGATGCCTTACTCCAAGTAACATCATTAACACTCCTTGTCTTAGCTGCCTGCAAGGTATCACCATTTATAGATAGTTCGGGGGTAAGGAACCAACCAAGAGTATTGATAGCATCCAGATAGTCCTGTGGTCTGTCTTCATAAGCATTCGTAACCATCTTTGCTATGGCAATTACGCTCGATTGCACCATTGCATCATCTGCTGATATTACTCCACAAGGATGATCATCTCGAATCGATTTACCATGATAGTTGAAGGTCGAAAGATTCTCCCTCGTATTCTCCGTATCAATCATCGCATCTGGTGTAATAGCATCGTCTTCAAGCATCGCTGCATAGCTTGCTATCATAAATGCAGAACCAGGATCAACAAGATCCAACAGCATGTGATTGTATGACTTCTGTACAGAATCACCTTGCATTTCCCAGTTTGATAGGGCTACAATGTTACCAGTCTTAACTTCCATGACTGCACCGTAAGCAGCATGTGTTCGGAGTTCAGTCATGCGTTCAATCAAGAGACTATCGAAGATGGTCTGTATCTCCTCTGTGGGTTGATAATCCAATCCTTTCTGTGAGATTATGTTAGAAGTACATGCAGACAACAATGCTACTGCTGCAAATAGGCTGAAGTTGTAGTTGTATTTCATATATTTATGTTATTTTGAATTTACTCTTAAATCGAAATCATTATTAGTTTTTATCATCCATTCTGGCAACATCTTAAGCGCATTATCTATCAACGAATCAGGAATCTCTTTGTAATAAGTATAAGCCATAGAACCTACTATAGGTGCAAGCGTGTAAGCTTTTCGACCAAGAGAGAGTACCAATTTCAAACTCTCAGTATAGTCTTTCGATTTTAAGAAGCAGATAATAGCAGGAGCAATGGAGTCTGTACAGGTAAAGTCAAATGTATCTACATCGTGATAGTACCAATATGTTTTATCTGCATAATTGCGATAGTATTTTTCAAGGATTTCTTTTTGGATATCTTCTTTATTGCATCCCTGATTGAGAAGAAAGATTGTATAAGCAGAGATGATAGCACATCTTCTCTCTGATTGGTAATGTGAAGGTGAAGCTATCTGTGTAGCAAGGTTCACACAATCTTCCTTACTTCTTGCTAACCATCCTGCGACACAGCTTCGCATAGCAGCACCGTTACCGTACCTTCTATTAGTTGCATCATGATGATAACCTAAAATCTTTTTCAACTTAAATCGAAGATTGGTAGGTTCATGCTGTTCTCCTCGTTCCCTTAGATTAGAAAATATATCCAAATCATTGATCAAAGCCTCTGCGCACGCATAGGTAGACACAATATTATCTGTAATATGCACATTAGAAGAGAACACCTTCACTTCATCGCATTGCATTGCGCTATGCGAAGTTTCATGGAAGATGCTTCCTGCAATATCACCAATAGCAGAACTTAGTAAATAATTGTTCATCTCTCTTGCATCTTTGCATTGAATTCTTCATTAACCTTTACCATCCAATCAGGGAGCATCTTCAATGCTTTATAAACCAATGGATCGGGCAACTCTTGGTAATATGCATAAGCCATCGGTCCTGCTATAGCTGCAAGTGTATCAGCATCGCCTCCTAAAGAAATTGCTAAACGTAAGCAATCGACATAGTCTTTGGACTCCAGAAAGCATATTATAGCAGGTCCTACTGTTCCAGGGCAAGTAGAATCGAAGGTATAGTCATCGTGAAAGTCATTATATGCCTTATCCTTCCAATATGGATAGTATTTGCCCAGTATTTCCGTACGGATGAACTCTTTGTCTCGTCCTTGCTTGAGGTGAAAGATGGTGAGTGCTGTTACTACGGCACCTTTGATACCTTCAGAATGATTGTGTGAAGGAGCAGCAGTCTCGGTAGCCATCTGGATGCATTCGTCCTCATTCTTGGCTAACCATCCAGCAGCACTACAACGCATAGCACTACCATTACCAAAACTTCCGTAGGGCAAATGATAATGATCCTCCATCCATAGTTTGAAACGTGAACCAAACCCTGCATGTCTGTGCTGATTAGCACACATCCAGAGATTCGTTCCCATGTCCAAACCATGCAGTAGCGCTTCTGCACAAGCAAAGGTACAAACTGTATCGTCTGTAAAATGGGCTCTTGATGAGAACATCTTCACCTTGTTGTAGTCCTTCACACGATGAGTACGCCCTTCATAAGCACTGCCTGCAATATCTCCGATTGCAGCACTAAGCAAGTAATTGTTCATCTACACTGAATGGTAAGAATGTTAATGATGTCTTTACACAATTTCTCTAATCTGGACTTGCCGATCAACCCTTCAATATATTTAGAAGGTATGCTGTCATAACCGAACTTTGCTCCCAATATGCTACATGCAACAGCAGCATTGGTATCAGCATCTCCTCCAGCATTCACGATGGATAGCAATCCATCCTCGAATGATTGAGCTTGGAAGAGTGCCCATATGGCTACAGAAAGAGTCTTCAGGGTATAGCCCATATCATCCTGTGATGCAGGATTCAATCGTGAGAGGTCATATCGGTATGAAGGATCAGAAGCACTAAGCAGTTCATATCCTAGATTGCTACGTATCTCCTTGCTGTAGGCATCGCCCATCTTGCAAATCGCTTCTATGTCAGGCATGTACCTATCATCAAATATTAGTTGATGTATAGCAGACGAGCATATTACACAGGAACCTACACAACGAGGGTCTGCATGGGTCAGTTTGCAGACATTCTCTGCATCAGTTACAGGATCACCCATAATGCCCAATATGGAGGTTCGCATCAATGCTCCATTAGCTGCTGATTGACCTCTGGTTGATAACCAGACCAACTGAGCAGCCTTCATAGGATCCTCAAGGTAATCCTTTAGAGACAAGACCTTGAACGTATTGCGTCCTATGCCCATCGGCTCACCATCTGCCCAGGATTTGAAGTTGCGGGCTATGTGCAAGTAATCCACCTTACCCTCATCAGCAACGATTGCATCAGCTATGCAAAGCATCATGTCTGTATCATCAGTCCACGCTCCTTTCGCCCACCGGCGGCGGTGTGCATCTTGTACGATCTGGTCATAGTTGGTGAGTCCTTCTGGGTAATGAATGCACACTTCACGTTCACTCATGAACTCTGTTCCAAGCCCAAGAGCGTCACCTATAGCCTGTCCGAAAATGCAGCCTCTGATCCTATCTTCTATTCTGTTTTCAAGCATAATATCATTGAGTTGAACGAAACTCGGGCAGAAAAGCGTATATGGTTATTGATAGTCCCTTCGATGAGCGCTAGTCTTTGGGTTGGATTAATATCCTTAACAACTCCGGAATGACCAGTCCATAATCCATCAGTTATCTGAACCTCATCGCCTAATGAAAAGGTACAATCCTTATTTGAAAAACATGAAGTTGCATTCTTGAAGATGTCCATAGACTCGTTTGATACCGTCAGAAACTGCCTCCAATCGTTAACATGAGGTCGTGTCCGATCTAAACATATAGACATATAGCTAGGCCATCCATATCGCCACATAATGCTACGCAGCATTTCAAGAGAGATATGAACATAGATCAGCTTCGGATAAATGAGATGCGTATTGTTCTGCGCTTCAATCCAACCATAATGAGCTTTGGGCATAAACACCTCAAGGTTATAGCTTCGAAATATATCAGCTACGCGTTCTTCTTGATTCGACTGGGTGCGAATCACGTACCAACGGAATTCCTCAAATGCTTTCCGTCGATTTACTCTTTCGAGATATAGGGCTTTATCCTTTCCTGTGAGTTGTTTCATAATCGATAAAAAAGCAAGAGTCCGACAAAGAACCCTTGCTATGTATGACAGATTTTCAGTTTGCAGGGTAACTATTATTCATCTGCAAATAGCGTGCCTTTTTCAATGGAATAGGATTATTCCATATATTAGCTGTGCTGCAGGAATCTTTGCTTCTCTGAAATTGATTAATCCATTCCTCATACTCTGATAATTCATGCTGTTGACCTTGCATATTCTGCTGATGGGAACTTGAATAGAGAATAGACCTATTGACCTCTCTCATCATCTCATCAAGTCGCTTTTGCTGGTATGATAAATCTAACTCAACGGAACGAGAATGACTCCCTAACTGATTATAGGATGGATAGTGACTGATTTGTCTATTATGAGTACTTGCATCGAAATCTATTGAGTCGATCTTTTCAACCATCCTCTTTGCTCCGTTAGCCCATAATCCTGGTCTTTCTTCCACAACGCGTGAAGGCTTAATCCTTTCAACCAATTGAGGAATACGGTGAGCTGCTGCACCTACACAGCCTCGTAATGCACCACTACCGATGAGGAAGATAGCAGCGAAGCAATAAAGTTTGCGGGTTTTCATAGTCTTTCTGCTTGTTCAATTAAGGATGCGGCAATAGATGCAATCTCCATAATGCTAAGCTTTCTTCCTCTCAAATAGTAGTGTGTTAGATAAACGGCTCTTGGAGATTTTTCAATAATATCCATGATTTCTACCATTAAAACAGATACTGAACTACATTCAACTTGCAGTTTCGCTTTGTTTGCACTGTAGGGGTACTGTATTTCACCTGCAATGTAATCCAGTTTCGGCTCTAATTGCTTCAACAAAGTATTTACCTTGTTGATACCCTTCATTGTATCGAAGAACCCCATAATTACCTACTGTATCTTGAAAGCTCTCTCTCAACAGCTTCTTTAAGCTGATCTATTGTAGGATATGCCGTTCCTCGGAAGACGAAACTATTAGCAAATGGATCAACTTTATGCAGCATTTGTGATACTGTAGAATACAACGATGCAACTTCTACAAAGGTCATTCCAGGATGATTAAATTTATCTAAGACTTCCTCTATTTGTTTAATAGGAGAACTTGGTTGAGGATTAAGAATGCCTGCTAAAAAGCCTGCACCACGTTTTGGATCAAATACCATATTATAAAGTACCTTCCGTGCTTCCTACGTTCGGTAATTAAGGGTACATAAAAAAGGTGTGGAAGCTATTGCTCTACCCATTCCTTTGGCTCCTGGCATGGCCCATTGCAGTGGATAAAACAATAGACACCACACCGGAGGATAATATCGAAACACCTCCACCCAATAAGGGCTTCGGTAACCATATTATCAACTTGATGTGGTGCTATTGCCATCTCCTTCTCTGCAATTAGAATCTGCCAGGATTCAAGGAAAGAAGTTGATTTCAATAACACCTTCGTGTTAATAAGAACGTGCTTATGAGCATTTCTGCTTATAAGATGGTGCAAAGATAGGACAAATTCTTTTCGCTTCCAAAAAATAATCCCCAAAAATGTAATTCTACCCTTATTTTTCATACTAACCTGCAATGTTATTGATTGCCCATCCTTCAAATTAGTGTGGTGTCTGTGCAATAGGGTAACTCTTAGTTTTTCCTAATCGGATCTATAAAATCAATTCCAGACGGAAAAAGTAAGACTATATTATAAGAATAGAGCATGACTTTTTCTAATCATGCCCTATATTTATATAATATGTGAAGAAATGTCATGAGGTACAGAACTCATTCTTGATCTTCTGAATGGTAGTGGGAGAGCAACCCTGTAACTGAGCAACTGCACGAACGCTATAGCCCTTCTTTAATAGTGCGATAGCATTCTTGTATTCCTCTTTTAGCAGGTCGTTGCTCTTTCGATAGCCTACTTTCCTGCCCAACTTGCCCCCATTGGCGATATATCGCATTCTGCCGCTATTGAGACGGTACTGAATATTGCTACGCTCGATGTTCGACATCTCTGCAAGTACGGTAATAAGTATGGATGCAATAGGATTTACGTTACCATCTGGTTGCAAACTGAATAGACCGAGGTTTTGGATAAAAACGCAGACGTGTGCTTCGTGTAGTTTCTCCAGAGATCGAAGTACCTGCAAGGTGCTTCTACCAAGTCTTGAGAGTTCTGACAGAAGAAGGAATCTCACAGAATGCTCAATGCAATAGGTTATGCACTCCTGCAAAACTTGTCTTTCTTCCAATTTCTTAGCACCAGAGATATGCTCCTCGAACACATTGACGACCTGCATATCATGTGCTGCTGCATAGTTTTGTAAGTCTTGCACCTGTCTGGTGGTGTCCTGTCGATCGCTGACCGATGAGACTCTGGCGTATATTACTGCTGATTGATCCATATTAAATCTTTGGTTTAGAGTGAAACAAAAGGAACCCTCCATGTGGTACAGTAATAGACTTAAACTGTAACATGGAAGGTTCTGTAACATCATCAGCGACTCAGGGACATTGCAGTAGCCAAAGCTGGGAGTGAATCAACATCGAAGTGTGCCTTCAGCTCTTTGATGATGCTTGGTGATTGAAAATGTAAGAGACCTTCGATTGTAGAAGGATTGCCGCCTTTACAAATTCTCATGAAGTTAATAGCTTTAGTTGTCATAGAAGTAATAGTATTTAGTAGTTAATAATATTAGGATGCCCATTACTGAGCATCCCGTTTTATGCAAGAGTTATGGATAGAGTTATTCCTCTATCTCCTAATGCGTGACGTGCAGCCTCACAAGTTCTGCCTGTTGCTACACAATTATCAATAAAGACCACCTTAGAATCCTCAGAAACATTCTCTACTTTATAGAACCAAACCTTTGAGGAAATGCTTCGACCTTTAAGTTTGGCTTCATGAGAAGATTCTCGACTGAAACCTTGGATAGCATCGACCACTGGAACACCTCTAATCCTACCTATTTCCCTAGCTATGTCATAAGTGTAGGTAGCATCACCTTCATGTCCTGGGATTGGTACCAATGTCGCGTTTTGTGGTACTAGAGAACTCATAAGAGTTGCTGCAAGTAAGATTGCAGATTTGTCACCTGTTTTAACTTTGTGAGCAAGTTCTCTTAGGTGACCTGCATGTTTACCTACTGCTATGCAGTTCTTTTTAACACTCAGTATCATGCTCTTTCAATTCTTACAAGTTCAACATCACAGCCGAACTCATCAATGATTTGAGATTCTGCTTCATAATAGGTTCTTGCTTTTGTGGAAACTCGGTCAAAGAACTCTCCATCTTCATATATATCAAACACGTAATTGCTCATATCAGCTCATAGATATAAATTCACAAAATATGGAACGTGGGTACATTCCAGCGATTATCAACTCTCCTACAAGCCTTGAAGGTGCTGCGACTGTTTCACACAGAACTTCATCCTGGCTCATATAAACGTTAAATGTGTAATTGTTCATTGATTGACAAATTGTGAGAGCACCCATTACAGAGCACCCTCTGTTAGATATATTCATCTGCTTGCACCTCCTTTATATCATAGTCGCAATGATAGCCATAGCTATTTTCAATGTGACCATATTCCAGTTCCTCATCAAAGTAGCATTGATCCTTAATTGGTGCTGAACAAGAAGGATCTGCTACGCATTCCTTGATAAGTTCTATCGCCTTATCCTTCGATGTGCAGACTGCGACCAATGTGGTATGCTGATCTGTTTGGTTAATAAGCCAGAGTTTCATAAGTCACCATTATCTTTGAATGAGTAGTATTTACCATCGCTGATTATGATATGATCGAGAAGACGAACTCCAAAGATAGACAAAGCATCGTTAGCAGATTTGGTCATATCTCTGTCTGCTCTGCTTGGATTGACTGAGCTGTGTGGATGGTTATGCACTAAAGCCACGTTGCAGGCATTGAGGGTT
>JAZLJN010000084.1:0-12484 GCA_045617885.1 Bacteroidales bacterium
CAGCATCTTCGAGAACTGATAGTCGGCCGAGAACTTGATAGTCCATGCCGTATTGCCGGAAGTAGCCTGTGAGTAGGCATCCGTGATCTTGCGGAGCAGTGACATCTGATCCTTGTGTGTAATGTCCAGCTTCATGTTCAAGTCATGGTTCACACCCTTCTGCTGTCCGTCAGGCATACCTATGATTGTGTTGAAGTTGGCAATCTTATAGCCAACACCCACAGTAAGGTCCTTGGAGATATTCTCCGTAATCTGTGCACTTGCCATAGCCAGCGAGACGGAACGCGTGCTCTTGTACTCACCCTTGAGCGAAAGCCCGTTGATGAGTGTGGCGTTGAGTCCTGCCAGCGGGGCGAAGCTCTCTGTCAGCGTCACCGTTCCGATATCGAATTCAGACGATGGCATAGGGCAATTGTTGGTCACGTCAAGCACGAAGCCGAGTCCCTCTTCATTCTCCACGTAGTTGGTATAGGTGCGATAGTTGCCCAGTGAATAGGTACAGTTATAGGTATGGCTCAACTGGAGGTTCTTGAACCATTGTGACAGTTTGGGGAATAGCTGGAGCAGGCCGTCATAGGTAACTCGCCAGTTAGGCAGCGCGCGCCACATAGCAGGGACAGGATCCAGGCTTACCGTCTTGGCATCGCCGCCCAGATAAGCAGCAAAGAAGGCAGGTACAAGCACATCGCTGGTGTTGATGCGTGACGATCCGAGATCCGGGTTGTAAGGCATACCTGCATACTGGTCGCCGCCCTCCATAGTGCGCATGAATCCGCCGGTTGGATAGCGGCTCTGGGCATAACGGGAGAGGAGACGGTCATACACGATTGCCCTGTTCTCAAGGAACTGGTTAAATACCTCGCTCGAATAGTTATTGCCCGGATCATGCCCTCCGAAGGCTGAACCCATGGCAATGGTAGTCATCTGGAATGATCCGCTGCGCGTGATCGGAAGGTCAGGTGACATGAACTGGTGTGACTCCTTGTCATTACGCTTCCAGTTGCCGTTCACGTTGATCTTCAGTCCTGCCCACGGTTCCAGTACAGCCTGATAGTTGAGATCCTTTGTGCTGCTATATACGGCAGGCGTAGTGAGCGAATCGCTCATGATGAGCCATCCGTTCTCCTGTGCTTTACGGGTGAAGTTTTCTCCATGTTCGAAGCCGAATGCAAAGCCCAGACCCGGCACCATGCCGTCGCTGCCGTTGCCCTGACCGTAGAAGTCGCCTACATCTGCCAGGAAGTACGGCAGGTAAGTGTCCTGCGTCTGCTTGTAGCCTACCTGGACGGAGCGCACCATCATCAGGATGCGTGAGCTGACTTGCAGGGTTTTGTACCATGCCATGTCATCCAGCGGCTTGTCAGCCTTGATGCTGACACGCAGTTTCAGGCTGTCGGACGTAGTGAAACTGATCGAATTGTTGTCCACGCGCCGGTATTCAAGGTTATAGGCGTGGTCTGTATCGAGGTTTCTTGCCGAAACGATAAGGCGGCGGGTGTCAAGGTTATGCTTCAGCGTGATGGTAGTGTCACGTCCGGTCAGCGTGATCTCCTGCTTGAATTCACGCTGTTTCTTTGCCGTTGCTTTCTTCTTGTCATCAGGCTTTCCATTGTTGCGCGAGGTGGATTTGCTCGTTGACTTGAATTTGTCATTCGCCTTCTTCAGGAACTTTGACTTGTTGTAGAATGACTCCAGGTTGAGCTTTCCATCCAGCTGCAGCTGGGAATTGTTCTGAATGATGTTGCCGGTATTGGTGAACTCATCAATCTGTGTGCCTCGGTTCCACTGGTAGGTGCTCTTGTATTTTACGGACGAAGTCACCCAGTCCGTCCAGGAAATCTTGTTGATAGGGATGTTCCATGAGGCATCGAACTGCTGGTTGTAGGTCACAGGTGTGCCCAGTTTCCAGAGCTGTGTCCAGATGGTATCTCTCCAGCGCTCGTATTCGTCTGGATAGAGGTAGCGGTTGACGGGCACGTCGGGTTCGTCAACGCGTGAATTGGTTGCCGATTGGAAGGTCAGCTTGATGTTCTTGGTCAGATCCCAGTTAATGTTGGTCTGACGCATCATCGTGAACGTCTTGGTGTAGCTTACCGGTATGGTATAGTCACTCTCATACGTCTCAATGTTACGCAGCTGCTCCTCGAAGTAAGTGCGGTTCACATTGGCAGCCAGTGAGATGGAATTAGGCAGCCAGTTCAGCTGGAAATCATCCTTCAGTTTCTTGAACGGAGCCTTTGCTCCCTTCTTGGCGTCACTCTTTGGTGGGGTGCCCTGTTCGCCGCGTGCTTCACGTTCCTTCTGTTCGCGGGCAGCTTTGGCAGCACGTTTGTCCTGCTGCTTGCTATCCTTCTTCTGGGCAAAAGGTTTCCAGGGCTTGAAGTAAGGCGACCAGTTGTAGTTGATCGAACCCTTGTACGAATTATTGTATTCGTATTCTGTAGTCGGATCATGTGTGGTCTGGCGGTTCTGGCTGTAGCTCATGGTGACGTTGGCGGGGTCCCAAGGCATTGACTTCTTTGACTTGATGTCGAACTTCATGTTCGAGACAGACAGCGAACTCGTCTCTGCCGTGGTCTGTACCAGTGCCTTGATCGAATCGCGCTGACGGTCGGTCGGATAGGTGTCAAGCGTCTCATCTACGGTAAGGTCTTCATTGTACGGATCGTACTTTGGCGTGTTGACCGACTTGGCATAGCTGTAATAGAACGGAGCAGACAGTTTGAGCTGTTGAGGCACCCATTTGCCGATGTCCGTCTGTCCGGAGATGTTGTATTCATAGTCTTCGGTGAGCGAACGGTTGGCTGTAGATTGCTCTACGCTGCCCCAGCCGATGCTCTTGAACGAACCGCTGCCATTGATGGTGGCAAGGTCAGAGATGCGGAGCGTAGCATTGCTGCGTGCTGCCCATCCTCCGCTCTCGTCCATGCCATCAGTGCGAAGTTCGTTGACCCAGATGGTGGCTGAGTGGTCTGTTCGGCCTACATTGCGCACACCGATCATGATTACCGAACAGTCACTCAGCGTTGGATTACCCACGATGGTGATGCGGTTGGATTTATTGTCCGGATCATATTCCGAATAGGGGAGCGTGTAGGATACACCCTCCTCATGATTCTCCTTGAGCCTGTTGCGCTCGCGCTTGATGGAGGTAAGCTTTGAGAGCTCTACATTGATCATGTTATCCTCTGGCCAAACCTTCATTCGGTCATTGCCTGAATCGTTGCTGTACCTTCCGGCAGGAGTCAGGTGCAGAGGCACCTCATATTCATAGTAATTATCCTTGTAGTCCGAACCGATGCGGAGGAATACCGCCAGGTCTCCATCGTTCACCCTCATCTCTTCGCCCTGATTGGCATGAGCGTGGGTGAAGAGCTGCAGGTTTTCATACTGGCGCAGGTCCAGACCGGAATTCTTATACACAGCCACGGCATCATGAGGCGCCAGATTGCTGACCTTAAGAGCCAGCGCCTGTTCATTCTGCTGCACGGAGTTATTGCCCGGAGTCACCACGCGGGTGATGCCAGGAGGCAGTACATAATTGACTGGAGTTGAGCCGGAATGTTCCTCAATGTTGACCGAGCTGGCGCTCAACATGGCATTTGAGCTCTGTGCATAGCCGCGTTCGCTCAGGTCTCCGGTATAGGTGCGCCAGTCTGAACGCACCAGGTCGAGCGTAGCCAGACGCAGCACCTGCTCCTCCTTCCAGCCGGTCATAAGCATTCGCATGAAGCGGATGGACTTGAAGTTGGAGATGTTGCCCTCCTTATGGTCAGGAGAGCGTAGCGGGATGCGGAAGAGATACCACTTAACCTCGCGCTGCTGACCGTCACGAGTGCGCTTCAGGTGGGTGCTTACATCTGCCAGATACTTATTCTCACCCGGGTTCATGTGTCCGCGCTGCAGGTCAATGACGTATTCAAAGTAGCGCTCGTATTCGTTGAGCGTATTATCCGTATTGATATCCTCCACATCCGGCGTACTCTTGTAGGCGGTGCTGTAGGATTCCTGACTGTCGGCAGTAGATGGCGCATTGCCCTCCGTACCATTTATATATTTATATCGGTTAAGGATGGAGGTGGTCTCACGGTCCCAGTCTGCGCCTCTGAAGTAGTGGTAGTTGTCACCCGCAGGGTCATTGAGCGGAGAAAAGTCGTCACGCTCCCAGGCGGAGAGCACCTCCTCGCTTACTATCTGACGGAGCGTATCCACATAATTCTTGTAGGTTGGGAAGAGTTTCTCATCGGCTGTGCTCAAACCGTTCAGGCCCACATCCTGTGCCGCATGGCTGCTTGATGAATTGTCGAAGGCATAGACGGTGGAAGAACGTGTCGAAACGCGTCCCCAGAGAGTCTCCTTGATAGCAGAGAGGTCGCCATTGATGTCCAGACCGTTCTCAAATGCCTTGTATCCGTCCTTAAGGATATCCTCGCTTACTTCTCCGAGTTGCAGCACCAGCTTTCCTTCATCATTCGGCTTCCAGTTCTCGTCACCCTCTATCTCTCCGAAGGGATCCATCATCCAGAATTCGATGTATTCGTAGTTGGCTGACTCAAAGTTGGTGACATCCATTGAGCGCATCAGTCCGCCCCAGTTGCCAGCCGGATCCTTGAGCTCGCCATTGCCGTCAATGCGCTTGGCGCTGACATTATAGGCACCGCGTTGTCTTGGATAGAATGCGAGGTTCATCACATCCAGGATGCCGGTCTCTCCATATTCAAGTTCCTTGTTCGGGTAGATTTCGTCAAAGGTAACCTGACGTACACGCGGGTCGCTCAACTGTGCCAGGTCATTCTTGATATGGCTTGGCGTCATGTTGCTGGTCTGTGAAGTGAAGAGGTGGTCAATGCGATACCATGCCAGGTGGGCACGGCGGGCATTATAGTCGCTTGTCAGCAGATTGCCACCCATAGGCGTGCCGTCAATGCTCACTGGCGTAGATGAGAGTTGCCAGAGCGAAGGGATAGCCAGGTTGGTAGAGGATTCGGACGACTCAAAATCGTCAATGTATATCGAACCGTTCTGTCCGATGTCATTGCTGTGTCCGGCTATGAGCTGTGCATATTCTGCCTGAAGCGAGAAGTTGGATGGGGCAGTGGCTTTGATCCAAGGCACATAGCCGAGAGCGTTGGTCAGCCACATGAAGTCCTTGTTCCACTTCAGGTTGAAGCCATAGATGGTGTTGTCAATCGGGATTTCGGTCATGGAGACCTTCTTGGTCAGAGGTCGTTCACTCAGGTTTATCACCGTGGCGCCGAATTTCAGGTCTTTTGACCAGTCGTACTGCATGTCCAGTCCCATCATCGTCTTGCGCTGCAGTGAGAACTCTGACTGGTCCTCTAGGCTGACGCTTACGTTGGTGCCCGAGTCAATGATGCTCTGGTTCAGGATGGTCACGATGCCCATAGAGTAGTTGACCGAATAGTCCGAACCCTCCACCAGCGTAGTGCCGCCGGCGGTGACACGTACCGAGCCGCGAGCCACATTCATGGCGCCCAGGCTGATCTCCGCACCATTGGATGCCGAGTATTCGCCCTTTATCCTGAACTTATTGTGCTCTGCCACCTGTTCGGCTTCAGTCAGTGTCATATTATAAAGTTCGGGGTAGCAGTAGCGCTCCACCAGTTTCGGATCATTGCCGAGCATTTTTGCCAGATGGCTGCCGAACGGTTCTACTACCGGGAAGATGATTCTGCCGTTCTGTGCCTGCACGGTATAGCCAGGCAGCCAGTCGAACTGTCCGTCACTATGACGCTCCTGCTGCTGGTTGATCTGGTCAAGGTTCATCACCTGTATCAGCAGTCTCTTATTGATTGGAGCCTCATTGATGTAGTTGGTATAGACGCCTACAGAATCACTCAGATACTGGATCTGCATGGTGAAGTGATTCTTGTCCAGGTTTGTCACACCCAGTGAATAGATATTCTTCATCATCAGGTCCCATACCTTGTAGGTAGGATCGCCGGTAGTGGATTTCAGCAGCTTGACAAAGAGTGTGCGTGAGGTATCTTCCGAATTATCGCTGGTAAATTCACCCACCTGATAAGTCTGTCCGCCGCGAGTGTACTGGAATGCCACTGCCAGCACGCAGTCATCATCTATCTTGGTCTTCAGTGAGAGGTAGCCGAGCTGTGAGTTGAGTGAATACTCGCTTGATGTCAGCTTACGTGCCGACTCAATCTTCTCGAAGTCACGTCCGCTCTTCATGTCCGGATCAAACTCCTCAATGCCCGTAGTGACCATCTCTATCTGGCGCAGGGGCTCAAAGGCGCAGAGACTGCTATACAGCGTGTTGGCATTGTTGGCTGGAGCCGCTCCATCCTGACCTCTCCAGTAGTCGGCTATCTGGAGATTCTCACGTGTGCCTTCGCCCAGGTCACTGAAGGCAAGGATATTTCTTGCCTCCTCATAATTACTTCGCTTATTAGTCATCCACACCTCCACCTTCGTAATCTCAATGCCTGAGGCGATGAGAGGCAGGCGTGACATGTTCTGGTCGTATGTGTCGCGGAAGAACTGTCCGAGGAAGTAGTGGCGGTTCTCATCATAATCCGTTGCCGCCAGCTCGTAGTTGCGTTTGGTCACACCACCCTTGCTTGATACGGTCTTGCTTGTAGATTCCTGTTTAGCCAGCAATGCGGTGATATTGAGCTTGCCGAAGCGGAGCTGTGACTTGATGCCGAAGAGGGAAGAGCCTCCGGAGATGAGTGAATTGCCCGTGGTCATAGATACGTTGCCCGCCTCGATGTTCTGCACGATGTCATCCTCGTCACCCGCAAAGGCGAGCTTGAATTTCGTCGCATTGAAGTCGAAAGTTGCCTCCGTATTATAGTTCAGGTCAAAGTTCATCTTTGAGCCGATGGATGCCTTCATGTTGAGCTGGACCGTCTCCTTGAAGTCGAAGGTCCACTGGTCACGAGCCTGTTCGGAGAGGGTAGGATTGTCCACCACATTATGCTTCATGCCCATTGAGATACCGGCTGAGCCCTGGGTCTTCACGCGGATGCCACCAGGACCGAACAGCTTCTCTGCCGGACCCAGGGAGAACTGCATATCCAGCAGGTCAAAGTCACCCTTGCCCTCCTCTTCCTCCACAGCCTTGGTGTATTGGGTATGGAAGTATTTGTTACGCTCCTGCCTTTCGGTGTATTGCAGGTATTCCTGCTGGCTCAGTGGGATGGGATAGCCTATCTCTTTGTCCCCAAGTTTAGTCCTGATCAGGTAACGGTTATTCTTCCAGTCATAGTCAATGACTGTCTTGACGTTTTCCGGAGTCTGGAGGTCGGCTGGATGTTGTGTCTCCAGGTCATTAAGGTCAGCGGGTGTGGTCTGTGCTACCGGGTATCGGCTTACGTAGATGGAGTCCTCCTGGCTCTCGCTTACTTCTGCCGGTTCGGTATGAGCAGGAGCTGGGGTATAGAGCAGACCATTGGGAGCATAAGCCATAGCCATGCCTCCAAGGGTAAGTGCTGCACTGCACAGCGCCAGAACACTCTTTCTGTGAGTATGTAATCTTTTACCGAACATTTTTTACTCATTATTTAACGCGCATAATGTTTTTTTATTGTGTGAGTGATTTTTTTGTTAGCCAAATGAGATACAATTTGCATTATTTTTTGAATTTTTGCTCAAATGTTTTGCGATATTGAAAATTAGTGTTAACTTTGCAGCACTCAAATTCAGACATTTCCGGTTATGAACAAATTTCTATGTCTTTCTCTCCTCGCTTTAGCCGCCTCGGTGGGCGTAGCCAGGGCAGGTGATACACTCACGGTTTCAGACTTTAAGTATGTTGGTCCTATAGTTATGCAGGCTCCATTCCAGATTGATTCTGTCAATGTCAAGGGGCAGAAACTTGAGGCTGGGAAACTGCTGCTTGACTCCTATACCAATATCCGAAGTGTGGAGCAGGGGACCGAATGGAGTGGCAGGCAGTTGCCCGAATCGGGCAGTGACTATGCCATCAATCTCCTGGGATTCACCCTCCGAAACCGTCATTATACCAAGGCAGATCTTCAGCTTGCCAAGGCTCCCCGGCTCTATGAACTCTATCGTGACGGACAGAAGTGCTCCGCCGGAGAGATGGTGCTCGAACCGGGCAATCATGACTTCGTGATCAAGTATCTGGAATGCAATGCCAGAGTAGCTTCTGATACCACCAAGGTCCAGCCGGACAGCATTCTTATCCAGGTAGTTACTGATCATCCTGAATGGCTGCAGATTGATACTGAAAAGCGCAATGGCGTGTATAATGTTGAGGCAATGATGGAGAGCCAGACCTGTGCTGGAATGAGTCTGTCGCCTGACGGCAAGTGGGCGATTGTCACCACCTCCCAGCGAGGCCCTGTGGCCACCCGCTGGTACAAGGTCATAGAGCGTGCCACAGGTCGGGTGGTGAGTGATGGCAGAAATGTCAGTTGGATGCCCCGCAGCAACCGTTTTTATTACACGCGCAAGGAGCGTAATGGTCGTGAACTGGTCACGGTGGATCCTGCCACACAGCAGGAGGAGGTCCTTGCACAATATCTCCCGGAGGGATGGTTCTCTATCCTTGATGATGAGCAGCATCTTCTCTTCTCTCTTCCACAGGAAGGCCCGAAGGAGCAGAACCGCGACGTCTTTGAGGTGCTCAATCCAGAGGATCGTCAGCCAGGTTGGCGTGACCGCAGTGTACAGGCTGTCTATGACATACGTACCGGTGTGATGAATCCGCTCACATTCGGATACAGCAACTGTTGGGTGGCAGATGTCACACAGGATTGCCGTTATGTCCTGTTGGGCAGAAGTCAGGATATCTTCTCTTTTGATAATGCTCCCAAGGAACGTCCTTTGCGCCCTTCGCAGGTGATGTCTTATTATCGTCTGGATCTGCAGACCATGGCAATGGATACAATCGTGCAGCAGGATGGCTTTGTGAGCGGCGGATGGTTCTCACCTGATGGTCAGGAGATTCTCTTCATGGGTTCACCTGAAGCATTCGGACGCATCGGCTGCACGCTGCCTGCCGGGAAGATCCCATCCATGTATGACTATCAGGCTTATATCCTGTCACTTCCTGGATCCGGTGCTGTGACACCTGAGAGCTGTTCGGTGCGTCCCGTAACCAAAGATTTTGACCCGTCAGTCAGTTCGCTTGAATGGAGCAAGACTGATGGCATGATTTATTTTACGGCTGAGAACCGCGATTCCGTCTCACTCTACCGTCTGGAACCAAAGAGTGGCGCCATTATCCGCCTCCCGCTGCCAGAGGAGAACGTCAAGAACGTCTCGCTTGCCAGCAGAGCCCCCATCATTGCGTGGTACGGACAGTCCGCTATGAATAGTGACCGTCTCTATTTTACCGATTTGAGCAAACTGAAGGTGCGCAAGGATGGTACAGTCAGCCTTGACAAAGCCACAACGCTCTATGACGACATGAGTGCCCGCACCCTTGAGGGAATCCAGGTGGCAGAGTGCCGGCCCTGGACTTTCGTCAATAGTAACGGTGACGAGGTGACTTGCCGTTATTATCTTCCTGTCGGCTTTGATGATAAGCAGGACACTTCTGCTACCTTCCCGATGATTACCTATTATTATGGTGGATGCAGTCCTACGGCACGTAGCTTTGAGTCAAGCTATCCTTGGCAGATCTGGGCTTCGTTGGGCTATGCCGTTCTGGTAGTCCAGCCGTCAGGAGCCGCAGGCTTTGGTCAGGAGTGGGCCAGCAGGCACGTCAATACGGCAGGCGTCGATCCTGCTCGTGACATCACCGAGGCGGTGCGTGAGTTCTGCCGTCAGCACACCTGGATTAATGCCAAGAAGGTGGGATGCTGTGGCGCCTCTTACGGTGGCTTCATGACGCAGTATCTGCAGACTATGCCTGACTGCCCATTTGCCTGTGCTATCAGTCATGCCGGCATCTCGGATCATACTACTTATTGGGGATATGGCTACTGGGGATACAACTATAGTGAGGTCTCAATGGCAAACAGTTATCCTTGGTCAGAGACAGATCTTTACGTCAAGAATTCGCCTATTTATAACGTCGATAAGATTCATACGCCAATCCTCTTCCTCCATGGTACGAAGGATGTCAACGTTCCCATCAATAATTCCATTCAGATGTTCACCGCCCTTAAGCTTTTGGGCAGAGAGACCGCTCTGGTATGTGTAGAAGGAGAGGATCACGGCATCGTGGATTATCAGAAGCGCATTGCGTGGCTCAAGACGCAGCTGGCATGGTTCCAGAAGTATCTGCAGGATGATGATTCCTGGTGGGAGGCACTCTATCCGAAGAAGACGCTGTGAAGGAATTAATTGATAATTGATAATTGATAATTGATAATTGATAATTGATAATTGATAATTGAAAATTGATAATTAAAAATTGATTAGAATGAAAAAGTTACTTTTTTCACTTGGTGCTGCCGCCATGCTCTTGGCTTCGTGCAACACCCATGACCCAAAGGAGGACCTTTACGTTTACCTCTGTATCGGTCAGTCAAACATGGTAGGTGCCTTCCACACTGCTCATCCAGAGGCACAGGACTCGGTCATCTCTGATCGCTTCATCAATCTCTCTGCTGTTGATGACGTTGACCGTCAGTTGGGCGTTTGGCGTCCAGCCCTTCCACCTCTCTGCCGTTATGGCAATGGTCTCTGTCCTGCCGACTATTTCGGCCGTAAGATGCTCGAATATCTCCCAGAGGAGAAGAAAGTGGGTATCATCAACGTTGCTGTAGATGGCACTGCACTCCGTATTTTTGACAAAGATCAGTTCCAGGGCTACTGTGACAGCATCCAGCCAGATTGGATGAATAATGAGGTCAATTTCTATGACCGCAATCCTTACGAGCGCCTCATCACCATGGCAAAGAAAGCGCAGGAGGAGGGCACTATCAAGGGTATTCTGCTTCACCAGGGCTGTACGGATGCTTACAGCGACGTTTGGATCAAGACCGTTGAGAAGGTTTATAACAATATCCTCACTGACCTCAACCTCAATGCTGCAGATGTACCATTGCTCGTAGGTGAGGCTATCGGTTCTGATCAGAATGGTGTATGCCAGCACGCCAATCCAACCATTGACCGTGTTCACGACTTCATCCCAACCGCTTACACTATCTCAAGTCGTGCCTGTGAGGCTGGTATGGATCACCTCCACTTCTCTGCTGCCGGCTATCGCCGTCTGGGTACCCGCTATGGTATCAAGATGTTGCAGCTTATGGGCTATGATGTGGCTGACGATACAGAGAGTGAACTTCAGACCGCTGCAACAACGGATCAGGCATTCTCCGTTGAGGTTACTCTTCGCGAGTCGGATAATAAACTGATCCTTGCCTCTGCCGTTCAGCTGGCTGCCGTTGATATCGTAAGCTATTCTGGTGCTACACTGGCTAACATCGAATTGGGAGGTGCACAGACTTCGGAGATTGATCTGTCGCCTTATGACGGAGAGGATCGTCTCGTCCTCAACATCCATTCTTTGGATGGCAAGGTAGTAAATAAGCAGATTGATCGTTAATCTACTCGTTGATAACCCTAAAAGAGGCTGTGTCTTTTGACACAGCCTCTATTTTTGCCTATGAATTGACGTTTGTGTTATCAAACATCAATTCCGCAGCCTTTAAATTGACGTTTGTGTTATCAAACATCAATTCCGCAGTCTTTAAATTGACGTTTATGTTATCAAACATCAATTCCACAGTCTTTAAATTGACGTTTATGTTATCAAACATCAATTTAAGCATTTGTAATTCTCTGTCCCAACCTTTCGGTACGAAATCGAAGACCTAGGAAAGTCAATACAGTCCCTTGGCGTCCATTCGTAGGGCTCGGAATTGATGTTTAGTAATACTCCCGTCAATTCGCAGGGTGGTACATCACCCAAAAGGATTCTTTTTCTTTCCATTATTTGGTAGATTCATGAAATAATTCTATCTTTGCATCCAAAAAAAGTATTCTGATGAAGCGTATATTATTACTTACTACGTTTATTACTATAATGATGGGATGCAAAGAGTCTCCTGAGATTGATTCTTTGCTTGGCAAAGCATCTGATCTTATGGAAGAAAACCCAGACTCAGCATTGCTTTTGCTTAATCAGATTGAAGCAGATTCGTTTAGCAATAGCTCACAGCAAGCTCGTTATGCGCTTTTGTACACTCAATGCCAATACAAGAATTATTTAGACCCGACTTCTGATTCCCTTATTAATATTGCCGTTGATTATTATGAAACCAATGGCAGCAAGGAAGAGAGATTCTATGCTTATCTGTATCAAGGTATCGTAAGGTATTTACTTGACGATCATTCATCAGCTACCATTTCCTTATTACGGTCAAAAGAGAATAGTGATGGGGTGACGATAAAAGCTTGGACTGAAAATGAACAGCAAAATGCAGTTGAAGAATATATCAAACGTATTGAAGCATTACAAAAATCGTTACAATGAGAAAGGTCTTTTGGTTTTACATACAATGTTGTCTTGGAATTCTATTGTATA
>JAZLJN010000085.1:0-7368 GCA_045617885.1 Bacteroidales bacterium
GGCAGCAAGATCTCATACGACCTGCCTGTTGGAGCTGACGGTTTGGCCATACTGTACTATGAGCAGAAAGGAGAACAGAAGTCATATAAATTCGGCTTCCCAGTATATGAGTTCTATATGAAGAAAGGGAAAAATGTATATAATGCCAATTATCTCTATGCACCCGAGGCCTCTTCTTTCATGCAAGAGAGAGGGTATTATATTGAGGGCAACTACATATTCTTTGAAGAATACCAGCCAAACTATTCAAGTAGTTCAGTAAGTGGAGGAGCTGATTTCAATTTTTCTCCCAAGCCACTTACGATCTTCTCTGCTGACTCTATACGCATTGTTAATGCATATTACAAGAAACGCTAATGAAAAAGACTTCAATCCATATCTTATCTTTGCTCACCATCTTTTCTTCTGCTCAAGCACAGAATGTAGAACAGAGGGATAGCATCGCAAGGACACATACTCTGCCTGATGTTTTGGTATCGCATACACAGCATGAGAAACTGACGATAAGCAAGCTGGAAACCGATATCAAAGGCATACGTAGCGTAGTGTCTCCCCTGGGCGAAGGCGACCCGATCAAGTGGGTGCAGAACCTGCCAGGTGTGACTACAGGCGCAGACGGTACAACGGCTTTCTATGTACGTGGCAGCAACATGGGCAATAACCTCTTCTCGCTCGAAGGCGTGCCTGTCTATGGCTACTCGCATCTGTTGGGCATGACCACCATCATCCCACAATCCGCCATGCAGGATGTGACCCTGACCAAAGGTGGATTCGACGGACGCGAGAATAACTTCACCGCTGCGCACCTCAATGTGGCAAGCAAGATGCCAGACGAACAGATGACGCACAGCGTATCGCTCAATACCTTCCTGCTGAGTGCGGAGAGTGAGGGAAAAATCTGCAAAAACCTCTCTTATCTGGTCTCTGCACGTATCTCTCCCCTTACCTGGGAGTATCGCGCCATTCGTTCAGCGTTGCCTGACCTGCTCGGTGATCTGGATGGATTCAATGCCCAAGTGGGAGATCTCTACGGCAAGCTGCATTGGAACATGAGTAGGAACAGCTGGCTCGAAGCATCGGGCATGGGAAGCCTTGACGAGTATGCGTTCAGTCGCGAAGTGGATTCTGAGGAGTCGATGGGTTGGAAGAATGGTATTGGCATGCTACGATGGCACTGGAATGGCAAGAAAACGGTGGCGAATGTGTCTGCATCATATAACTATTACAGCAGTCTGCAGAAGCAGGACAAAATCTTCCGCGGTAAGGAGAATCACCTCTCTCTGATGTCTGAACTGAAGGAAACAACCTTTGAGGCTGATGGTACAACAAACAAGACCGAGCGCCTAAAACTGGGCTATGGAGCCAAGGTGAAGCTGGCGACCTTCGAACCAGGGCAAGTAGCTTCGGTACGTAACAAATCAGACATCGTGTTAGGCGACGCTTTTTTGCAAGGAGAATACTCCATCCCAGAACGCTTCGACCTCAAGGCTTTCATCCGCATGAACTATTATAAGAACAAGCAGGATGAGAGCAAGAGCATAGACCCAGAAGCAGGCATCTCAGCACGCTTTCGCTTCAATAAGCATCTAGCGGTGGAGGGTACTTTCGACCGCCTCGTGCAGTATTATCATACGCTGGAGGGCCTGCCCGTGGGATGGTCACTTGATATGATTGTGCCTACAGTCGAGAAGATCTCGCCTGAGACCTCTCTGCAAGGAGGGCTGAACTTTGCTTTTAACTATGGTCATCATCAGGCATCGATAGGCGGCTATTACAAGACGCTGGACAACCTTGTGTATTACAAGCATGCCGAGGATCTCTTCAACGGAAGTTTGGCTGCATGGCAGGATCATGTTGCCCAAGGGCAAGGCAAATCATATGGTTGCGAGATGCTCTATACCTACGAAAACCGCGACCTCTATGCCCGTGTGTCCTACACCTGGTCGAAGACGGATCGAAGCGGATTTGAAGAGGTCAACGAAGGCAAGCCGTTCCATGCGCGCTTCGACCGTAGGCATGTGCTGAACGTCCTAGGACAATGGAAAAACTTCAGCGCCTCCTTAACGCTTCAGAGCGGACATTGGGAAAACGGAGCTCCCGAAGTCTATGAGATGCACGTGATGGGTGGTGAAGAGTGGGAGGCGCAATACTTCCACGGTGTGAACAACTATCAGATGCCGATGGTGCTGCGCCTTGACCTCGGCTATCAACGCACGTTCAAGACAGGGAAAATTGAGCATGAACTGTACCTGGGAATCTGCAATGTCACCAATCACTTTAACCCCTTCATGCTCTACTTCGACAGCAAGAAAGAAAAATGGACAGCACTGGCACTGCTGCCAATTCTGCCCACGTTCAGTTATAAGCTAACATTCTAAAAATAAAATATTATCAATATGAAAAATGCCTTTATAGGACTTGCATTAAGTCTGGTATCTATACTTTCCTTGGGAAGCTGTAAAGATGACGATGCGATTGTAAACACAGAACATCTCAAGGCAAAACTTAACTCTTATCCTCGCACGGATTGCTCCACAAGTACCAAACCGCTGCGCGACATCATGGCAAGTCACTGGTTCGGCATGAGATATAAATGGCAAGAAACACTTGGGGTAAATATGGTACAAATCGACCTTCGCAAGTATTTTCCGGACCAAGATGATCACGGAGAGTATCTGGAGAAAAACAAGTGCCGGACGACCAATGAAGCATACGAAGGGCTGATCAACGAAGATGTGGATGTGATCATTGCCAGCAGGGACATCTCGCGTAATGAAAAGGCTCTTGCTGAGGAGAAGCGGATAGAAATCATGACCAAACCATTGGCAGTGGATGGTCTGATATTTATTGTGAATAAGAATAATCCAGTATCTAATCTGACTTCCGACCAGCTCCGAAAGATTTACACTGGAGAAATAACCAACTGGAAGGAGGTGGGCGGCCTCGATCATAAGATTATGCCCTATCAGCGTGATGTAGATTCGGGCAGCCAGGAGAAGATGGAGACACTCGTAATGAATGGACAGCAGATGATGGATTGCCCAAATGCACTTATCCTCTGGACTATGTATGGCCCTTACGAATCACTGAATCTTGATGAATATGGTATCTGCTACTCACCATATTACTATCGCAACTCCATGGTTACCGAGAGTGCACAACAGAAGATGCTATCGATTGATGGCATCATGCCCAGCAAGAAGACGCTGGCCAATGGCTCCTATCCTTTTACATCGAACATCTACGCAGCTATCCGAGCCAGGGACTATGCGGGGAGCAGCGGTCTCTCTTCGGTGCTTGGTGTTGCGTCAGAGTATTTCAACTATCTCTATTCTTCAGAGGGTGACAAGGCGATTTCAGAGAGTGGTTATGTGCCGTTGAAATAAGCTACAGCCTCTCTCGTTCAGCCTTACCTGCACTGACGGGTTGCGACAGATGCTTGCGAGATAATGTTCCCAGATTGATGCGGAGCGTGAGCTGAAGGCGCTGGAGATCGGCATAGCAGCGGCGCTGATATTGTGAATCTGTACCGTAATAGATGGTGCGAGTGGCGGCTGTATGGAACAGATCGTCGGCACGGAGCTGGAGTGTCCAGTTCCGGGTTTCTTTGACCAATGAGAGGTCCACCTGCCCCGACTGCTGCTGCCACGTGGTGCCCACATGACCCGAGGTGTGGTAGTCGGCATTGAGCAGTGCCGTGATTCCGAGGGGCAGCTGCCACTGGTTGTTCCATTGCAGATGGACCACAGGCTGACCGAACTCCCGATTGCCGTCCTCAAGCTGCTGATAGTGGATGGAGGCAGCGTATTGTGAACTCCATTGACAACATGTGTGATGATAATTGAGTGATGCCGAATAGAGGTTGGCATTGTTGAGATTGCGGTAGGATGCCACATATTCACCATCATCCCTTCGCTTCACGCTCTGCGCAATATAGTCGCTCACCCGCTGCCACCCAATGGTGCCATAGAAGCGGCCGACGAGGGTCTTGAACTGCAGATGATGGATAAGCGAGGGGCGCAGGTCAGGTTCGCCCTCTATGCCCAGCATCTCGATATTGTGATAGGCAAAACCATTGGTCTGGCCATAGGTGGGCATGGAGGAGCGCATGGCGTACGACAGCGAGAGTCTTGACTTACTGCCCAGCAGGCTGACATCGGCAAACGGGAAGGTGATGGGGAAGTCAGGATAGGTATCAACCGTCTCTGCCAGCATGCCCATGGCGCCCTCTATCTGATTAATTTTCCGGCGATACGAGAGGCTGCCGCTCCATCGGTTCCGCCTACGCAGATACGAGGTGGATGCTGGCTGTGAGTATCTGCGATAATAAATGTCATCTCTGCCCGTGTGGCTGTATTCTGCCATCAGATGCAAACGCCCGTGCCAGAGCGGACGCTGGGCATCGGCCTTCACTGCCCATAGGTCGTTCAGCACCTCGTTCGATTGTTGTTCGGGCTGCAAGCCTGTGATGGCATCCAGCTCGCTCAGCACCACGCCATCGTGGTAGTAGCTTGTCGCTGCATTGACGTCCCATTGTCCCCACGAAGCCTTCAGATAAAGGTTCAGGTCGTGTTGTGGTTGGTAGTCGAGTTGCCAGTCGCGGACACGCTGCAGACTTTGGTTGCTTAATCCTTGGTGTAGGAAGCCGCCACTCATCCCCCACGAGTTGCTTGGGTCGAAGTCGAAGATCAGGTTGACACGTTTCTGCTGGATGGGATTGAGCATAGAGAGAAAGCGGTACTGAAGGCCCAGTGTGGCGTGGCTGCCCAGCCGGTATTCACTTCCGATGTTGAGGTGGAACGAGTTCTGCTCGTAGCGGTCATGAAACCGGCTACTGTTGATCGTCAAGTCCTTGTCTATTCCGTCATAGCGATAGGCACCGCTGAATTGCAGGTCCCATCTGCTTTGATGAATGTTGCTCTTGACCAGCTGCATGGCACGACCACGCAGTCCCTGACTGTATTGCGAAACCATGTGAATACCGTAGCCGTCCTCACGTTTGCGGTGGGTACGGATGTCGATAATGGCTTGCTGGCGTGAACTGGATTGTGGCTGGTCGCTGTAGTCGATACGGTCCACCTCCTCTGAGTCAAGTTCGGTCAGCTCATTGTAACTGGTCACAGGTTTGCCATCAATGCGTATCACCGTGCCAGGCGACCCCAGCTGTAGGGTAGGCAGATAGGACAGCAAGTCGTAAGCCGAGCCTGCCACAGCAAGTGGCGTGTCTGTGATGCGGAGGCTCAGCACCGAACCCTCAATGTTGAGCATCGGCAACGTCTGGCTGACCATCACCTCGTGCAGAACGCGCTCGTATGCAATGTCTTCATCCTCTCGGACGGGAGGCAGAAGCTGAAGGTTGCCAATCGCCTGCCGTTCATGCTTATATTCCACGAATATGTGGTTAGCGAAGATTTTGAGCCCGATGGGATAAGCGCCGACGATGCGCGTGAGGTCCTCCAGCACATCCTGTCCTTTGACGGTCAGGGTGGCGATGCGGAGCGTGTCGAGTTCGTTGCGTACAAAGTGGATGCTGTTGTCCGGATAGTGCTCGTTGATGGTGGCCAGAGCATCGGCAACAGACACATCATGGAAGCGCAGCACATCCTGCTGTGCCCAGAGTGAGACAGCAGGATGCAGTAATATACCTAATAGGATAAGCAACAATGTGCGGACTTTCATTCGGCTATGATGGTGTTATCGGATGTCAGTTTGAGGTTGACACGTTCAAAATGATTCAGGAAGTTCACACATTGCTGCAGGGTCCACGACTTTTCAAGTTCCACATAGAGGCGAATCTCCTCTGCACAATGGTATCTGACTTGTGCCCCATGTCTCGCAGCTATTTCTTGCAGTATGGCTTTGAGCTCTGCATTGTGGAACGTCAGCTTTGTATCATCCTCAAGGAAGGAGTCGCTGGTATTTTGATCAATCACGATAACCGTCTGGGATTGAGAGACCTTGGGCGACTTCCATTCTTTGAAATACGGCCATCCTAATGCCAGACCAAGAGTACATAGCAAGAGCATTGATGCTGCAATCGTCCATCTATGCCAACCCTTGTGCTGCTTGTCCTTGATAGTGTGGTTAGCACAGAATCTCTGCCATTCTTTGTCAACATCAACAGTTGGAGTCGTTTCCTTAGCCATTGTATATGCAAATGACCGCCTTACTTCAGCCGCCATTTCAGACAACTCTCTGCTGTCTGGCTCATTCTCCCATGCGGTTTTATACTCTTGTTCTGTCATAGTCGTTTATTTTTACTTTTGAATCTTCCGCGTAATAGGCGCAGCCCCGTCACGATATGCTTGTTGATGGCATCAACACTTACCCCCATCTTGCTTGCAGCCTCCTTGTAACTTTTTTTCTCACCGAAGCACAGATTCATGGCTTGCTGGGTACGAGGAGGCATCTCTGTCTGGATGTAGCTCTGGATCTGGTTCCACAACTCCCAGTCGAAGCTCTCCCTCTGCAAACTATATTTCAGCTCGTTGACATAAGAAGTTCTAAGCGCTTCGAACCTTGCCTTATGCTTTATCTGATTGAGACAAGAGTTACAAGTGGCACGCATCAGATAGCCTTGCATCTTGCCGGGATCAATGGTGGGCTGTGTCTCCCACAATTGAGCAAAGACCTCATGCACCACGTCCCGGCTCTCTTCATCATCACCCAACATACTATTGGCCAACCGGTAGAGCTGGTCAAAGTAGGCGCGAAAATGTGCTTCGAACTCGGATGCTGTAATCATGTACTGTCTCTTCTTTTACATTATGACAACTGAATTCAGATTTACATTACCATTATTCTTATTTTTTTATAAGAGTGTCAGAATAAATTGTAAGAAAATGGTTAGTGTATTTGTTGCAAAGATAGCCGAAACTTGTCTGATTATGCAATTTTCTTTTGAGAAAGATCTATATTCTGGAAAACTATTGAAAAAAGCTCGAGTTTTGACATCCACAGTTTCTTCGTCATCATTCAAAAAAGACTGTTGATAACTCTGCGCTGCCTGGGCCAGATAGGGTAGGGGAACGGACTGAAAATTGAGGTTTAAAAGGCGTAATTTGCCAAGTGGAAGTGCTGAAATGGTAGAAAAGTGAAAAAGTTTTAACGAAAAGAGGACCTAAGTATTTGATATTTAAAAAATATTGCATATCTTTGCACCCGTTAAATCGCGCACATGGGGCTGCAGAGTGTCATTGTGCAAGCGATTGAACAGAGAGAACAAACAACATAAACAAACCAAAAGTTAAAACAAAATGCCTACTATTCAACAGTTAGTAAGAAAAGGTCGCGTAGTTTTGGAAGACAAGAGCAAGTCACCGGCCCTGGCATCATGCCCACAGCGCCGTGGCGTTTGCGTTCGTGTTT
>JAZLJN010000086.1:0-2234 GCA_045617885.1 Bacteroidales bacterium
CAATAAGAGGAAGCGCCAAAATTCATCTAGAGAATTTTGGCGCTTCCTCTTATTGGCGTTATTCTTAATTGGATTTTGAATTTCTACCGGACTGTATTAAGTTCCGCTAGCGCAAAACTTAGATGAATTTTGATTAATTAGGGACGTGCAGCAACGATAGGCTCACCCATCTCTGAAGCCTCGGCATCCTGCTCATCCAGCTTGAAGAGCATGAAGTTGGCATTCTCATTGGTGCAAGGAGTCCAGATGCCGTCAGCCTCACCGTTAGGATTGCTGTACTTTGCAAAGTTAGTCCATGCAGTGAGCATACGCTCAGAGAGATCCCAGTCGCCCTGTGTCCAAGGACGCCAGCAGTGCTTCAGTGACTTAAATACAAACCAGAGATCAGAGGAGTGGAAAGCACCCTTCAGACGTGCGGTTACCTCTGGATGAGAACCGTCATCAGGCAATGGACGAGCAAACTCATAAGCCCATGCTGGTGCAGCACCCTTCTCATTGCGTACCTGGCAGAAGTCAGCGATACCCTTGCTCATGTTACCCATGTCATTCAGGGTATAGCCAATCATGTAAGGAACATCAGCAATTGAGCCGTCGAGCACTGCATCATCAAATGACTCAAGGCTTACGTAGCCGTCCACCATAGGACGCATTGTCACAACACCCATGGTCTTTGTTGCACCATTATATATATTATTGAGCGCATACATAGTCTCGGTGCTTGCGCGGCGCATCTTCTCCAGATCGGTAAGACCAGCCCAGTCGAGTACCTTCTTTGTCTCCTGCTCAGCCTCTGCCATTGTCATTGGGCGGAAAATAGAGTTGCGAGGCAGTACCTCTGGCTTAGCATTTGGATCAGGGATAGTAATGCCACCACCGCTCATGATTACAGCCTTCTGGAAGTAACCGCGAGCCAATGGAGATTCGCAAACGGTCTTAACGCTGCCTGCACCGGCACTCTGGCCAAAGATAGTCACATTATCAGGATCACCGCCAAACTGTGCGATGTTCTTGCGAATCCACTTCAGCGCTTCAATCTGGTCAAGGATACCATAGTTGCCTGAAACGCCATGAGGACTCTCAGCAGCCAGCAGCGGATGGGTAAGGAAGCCGAATACGCCCAAACGATAGTTGATAGAAACGAGAACTACATCCTTGGCGCCCCACTCCTGACCGTCAAATTCAGGTTCTGAACCCCAACCTTCACGATAGCCACCGCCATGTATCCAGAGAGCCACAGGAAGTTTTGCTTCAGGGTTGCCAGGAGCTTTGGTCCAAACATTCAGATAGAGGCAGTCCTCACTCTGTGGAGCCTCGTCGCCATAGCCCCATTCTGTAGCATAGCCGCCAGGATAATGTACCGACTGATAGCCTGGATGACCGAACTTGTCAGCAATCTTCACACCTTCCCAAGCCACAACAGGCTGTGGTTCCTTCCAGCGGAGATCACCGATAGGAGGAGCAGCATAAGGGATGCCACGATAGACATAGACGTCCTGATGATCATCAGCAAAAACGCCTTGAACTTGACCACCTTCAATGGTCAGAATAGGATTCTCTGGTTCTGACTTCTGTGCTGTACAAGCCACCAGTGCCAGGAAAGGAAAAAGAGCTAACCTTTTCATGTTGTAAATTGGTAATGTTTTATAGGTAAGATGATGGCGCAAAGATACATATTTTTGTGAAAACTCCAAATATCAGCACAGAAATACTACAGCATAAAGCACTAATCACTTACCAAAAAGTAAACTCTATCTGTCAAACCTCCCTCCAATAAACCAAAAAATGCAACTAATTGCACTCAGCTTGCACAGATTTATATAAAAAATACTATCTTTGCAACGTGAAAAAAATCACGAGAGATTAAAACATCCCTATATTCAAAACAATTTAAATCTAAACAAAATGACAAAAGTAGCTATCAATGGTTTCGGCCGCATCGGTCGTCTCGCATTCCGTCAGATGTTCGAGGCTGAGGGTTATGAGGTAGTAGCAATCAACGACCTTACCTCTCCTGCAATGCTCGCTCACCTTCTCAAGTATGATACCGCTCAGGGTGGCTTCGCTGGCAAGTTCGGTGAGGGCAAGCACACTGTAGAGGCAACTGAGAATTCTATCATCGTTGACGGCAAGGAGATCAAGATCTCTGCTGAGAAGGACGCTGCTAACTGCCCATGGGCTGCTAACGACGTAGACGTAGTTCTCGAGTGCACCGGTTTCTATACTTCAAAGGAGAA
>JAZLJN010000087.1:0-12258 GCA_045617885.1 Bacteroidales bacterium
GCTTCTTCTCTGGCTCT
This sequence comes from Bacteroidales bacterium, assembly GCA_045617885.1. Classification (GTDB taxonomy): domain Bacteria; phylum Bacteroidota; class Bacteroidia; order Bacteroidales; family UBA3663; genus Liminaster. The sequence continues at coordinate 18 of JAZLJN010000087.1, forward strand.
ATCAGCACAACTGGAAGCAACCCTCGCATTGGTGGTATCCTGGGCTATGCCGATGATGATGGCAGTACTCAGAACTTCAAGTATATCCGTAATTGCTTCGTCAAGGGAGCATTCAAGAATGGCAACAGTAATCTGACAGGTACGTATGTAGCAGCCATTGCGGGTTACCCACGAGGCAAGGTTATCGACGTTATCACCGACAACACCTTTATCAATGCCGACGGCATTCCGAATAAAGCAATTGGTAATGGAACATCTGATGCAAGCAACAAAGCCATCACCATCAGCGTCACAGCAGGCGCCAACGGCACTGTCAGCCAGAGCTACGTCAACCCAACCAGCACCACAGCTACACAGCTGCAGGTTGTGGCTACTTCCGCCGATCATTATTATTTTAGCAGTTGGTCGGATGGCGGAGCGCAGACTCATAATGTAGGTCTAACTGATAATGTCAGCCTCACAGCTACTTTTGCGCGTAAACTTATCATTACGGTAAAAACGAACAATAGCGAATTTGGTACCGTTAGCGGTGGCGGAGAATACCAATATAATTCAGACATACGCATCGAAGCCTTCAATAACGAACACTACCACTTTGTGCAGTGGAACGATGGTATTACGAATAGCTTGCGATGGATCACCGTGACAGAGGACAAGACCTACACCGCTACCTTCGCTATCGACCAGCACACCATCACGGTAAAGGCCAATAATGACAACTACGGTACTGTCACAGGTGGCGGCACATACGACTATAACTCAACAAAGACCATCAAAGCCACACCAAAGACTGGCTATCACTTCGTAAAGTGGAGTGACAACAACACCGATGCCACACATACCATCACCGTGACCGAAGACAAGACCTACACTGCTACGTTTGCAGCACACACCTATGGCGATTGGATCACCGATGTTGCAGCCACCTGTACCACTGCAGGAACCAAGCACCGTGTTTGTACTCATGCCGGATGCGATGCAAGGGAAGATGGAACTATCGAAATGCTGCCTCACACTTATACTGCTGCAACGGTTAACAATGACTATCAGAAGTCTGAAGCCACCTGCACAGAGCCTGCTGCCTATTATTACAGCTGCTCGGCGTGCGGTCATAACGAGCATAATGATGAACACTCCTTCACTGATGGCACCGCCCTCGGTCACAACATGACTCATCATCCAGCCGTAGAGGCCAGCTGCGTCCCTGGCAACGAGGAATACTGGACCTGCTCACGCGACTGCTGTGCTGACAAGTACTTCAAGGATGAAAATGGCTCAGACGTATGGGGCTCACTGCCAACAATCGCCGCTGCTTTGGACCACCAGTGGAACGAAGACCTCGTCTGCACCGTATGCCAAACCCATTATGCTGCCGACGTTGCCCATACCGGCACAAGCGGCACCTGCACATGGACTATCTATGAGGATGGACTCATGATAGTGGAGCCTACAGAAGGCGAGACGGGTACACTCGGAGAGTGGTGGAATTGGAATGGCAGTCCATGGTTTGCTTACCACGATGAAATCAAATCGGTAAAGTTCCGTGGTGAAGTGAAGGCAAAGATGGGCTATGCCATGTTCATGAGTTGCTCAAATCTGACAGCCATTGATTTTAGCGGCTTCAATGCAGAGAATGCACAATTAATGAATTCTATGTTTGAGGGTTGCACATCCCTCCAGTCGATTGACCTCAGTGGGCTAAATACGGCAAACGTTACAGGTATGTATCGTATGTTCTATGGTTGCACATCCCTCCAGTCGGTTAACTTCAGTGGAATCAATACAGCAAATGTGCAGGATCTTAGCAATATGTTTGAGGGTTGCAACGCCCTCGAGTCGCTCGATCTTAGCTATTTCAACACAGCAAATGTGCAGGATCTTAGCAATATGTTCAATGGTTGCCAAAATCTTGCCACGCTGAAGTTGAGCAATGATTTTGTCCTGAATGAAGGAGTTAATAAGGAATATTTATTTCAAGACTGCGGAACAAATACAGGCCAGTTATTGATCTATTACGTAATCGACGAAAGCATCAAAGAGGCACTTCAAAATGGAACAACATCTGGTGGTATTTTTTGGGAAGCAGAATTTGTACCATCAGCTATCGTCAAGGATGGCGTACCATTTAATGTGACAGCTGGATGGGCATGGGATATACCAGCTGAAAATATAGTATTCACCCGCACCTTCACGGCAGAGAAGCCTGCCACCATCATGCTGCCATTCGAAGTTTCTGCAAATAATGTGACAAACGCGAAGTTCTATGGCTTCACCTCATTGGAATACAACACAGCGACAAGCAGGTGGGAGGCAAACATGGATCGCGTAAAGGATAACATTCAGGCATATACTCCTTATATGATCGTGCTCACTGAGGGCACTGCCATCGACTTTGGCAGCAACGAGGTGACCTTCCCAGCTACTCCTGATGAGAATCATAACACGACCCAGGGCGACTGGACCTTCGTGGCTACCAACGAGGCTAAGGTATGGACAGCCGCAGACTTCGGCAACGGTCAGGCATACTACGGCTTCGCAGCAGGCAACGCGGAAACACCGACAGGCAAGTTCGTGAAGGTAGGTCAGGGCGCCTGGATTCCTCCTCTGCGTGCGTATATTGAGAAGAATGTGCAGGCAGGTGGCGCAAGCAATGCCCCAACACGCGCAGGTGCAGTTGAGCTGCCAAGCATCATCAGCGTACACCTTAACGAGACGAACTCTACCGGCATCGGTACCCTCAACACCGAGACGGGCGAGTTCACCTTCGATGGCTGGTACGACCTCCAGGGCCGACGCATCAATGAGCCTGCGAAGGGCGGTATTTCAATTCACAATAATAAAAAGGTACTTGTAAAATGAAAAAGGAACTGACTGAGAAGAAACCCTACATCGCACCTATGCTGCAGATAATCACAGTGGATTGTCATGACATCATTGCTCAAAGCCCGGGTAGTGGTAATGGCAATTCCTCTGATGACGAAGGAGATGGTTTAGGCGATGACTATTGGCACGAAGGTTTAATCTAAATATAATAAATTATGAAACTCAAAACAACAAACGAAAAGAAGCAGTATGTGCAGCCAAAGATCAGGGTCTGCATGATTGATGCTTGTGACATCATTGCTACAAGTGATCCGGATGAAATCTATCCGAAACTTAATGACTGATAGCAACGCACATCACCGCAGTCTTCATTGATTAGCGGGTCAAAACGAATAATGCACCCTGCTGAAAATACTTTCGGCAGGGTGTTTTGCAATTAACATGCAGCTATTAGTTTCACCGCGGAGCGAAAATGTGTGCCGAGGCCTCGGGACGTCCGTTTAAGAGTCATGAAAAGTGTGCCGAGGCATCGGGACGTCCATTTAAGAGTCATGAAATGCACGCCGAGGCCTCGGGACGTCCATTTAAGAGTTATGAAATGCACGCCGAGGCCTCGGGACGTCCATTTATGAACCGTGAAATGCGCGCCGAGGCCTCGGGACGTCCATTTATGAACCGTGAGATGCGCGCCGAGGCCTAAAAAGGCAAAAAAACAGGTCAAACAGACAGTTTTTGACCTAAATTATCGGAAATTCCGAAAAAAAGCCGTATCTTTGCACCCACATTTAAACTATTGTATCATTTCTGACTCCAAAAAGCAAATAATAAATCACATTTTGACTATGAAGAAGTTTTTTGCAGCAGCCGCAGCAATCATCCTGATGGGATGCGCTGCCCTCCAGGCTCAGGTTCCATCATTCCAGCTCAAGGACATCAACGGCAAGACCGTTGATACCGCTACCCTCTCAAACGGTGGCAAGCCTTTCATCATCTCATTCTTTGCTACCTGGTGCCACCCATGCCTCCGCGAACTCAGCAACGTAGCCGAGGTGTATGAGGACTGGCAGGAGGAGACCGGCGTGAAGCTCATTGCCGTAAGCATTGACAAGGCACAGGACGCCAACAAGGTGAAGCCGCTGGTGGACTCAAAGGGCTTCGAGTATGAGGTACTCCTGGACGTCAACTCTGACCTTGCCCGCTCACTGGGTGTGCAGAATATCCCTCACGTATTCCTCTTTGATGGCGAAGGTAAGCTGGTGTATAACCACATCGGCTACAAGAATGGTGATGAGAACACGCTCTATGAGCACGTGAAGGAGCTGGTAAAATGATTTATTAAGGGTACTTTATACCCTTCTATACTATACATTATGACTATACGTTATGACTATACGTTTTAGTTTTCCCCTGATTACGCTGGCAGCGATGACCTCGCTGTCAGCGTTTGCGCAGAGTTATAGCAAGGAGTCAACTACCTTCAAGCTGACTGGCTCTGTACAGACGGACTGGATCCTCCCGGAGAACGATGATGCCATCGGCGCCAATAAGGATGACTACCGCGGCGACCTGCTGGGCAATACCTATATCAACCTGAATCTGGACTCGAAGTACCTCAATGCCGGTCTGCGCTTTGAGACGATGGAGAATCCACTGCCCGGCTATGAGATCATGGCTGACACCAAGCCTTTCCATGGCACGGGCCTCCCCTATTTCTTCGTCACAGCTACCAACAAGAAGTGGATAGAGGGTACGGTGGGTACCTTCTATGAGCAGTTCGGTTCGGGCTTCATACTCCGCTCGTATGAGGAGCGCTCATTGGGTGTGGATAATTCCATTCTGGGCGCTCGTCTGGTGCTTACACCTTATAAGGGCGTGCGCATGAAGATGCTGGGCGGCGTGCAGCGCTACCACTTCTCGTGGAATACGGACAATCCGCTGTATGGCGCTGACCTGGAGCTTAACTTTGACCAATGGAGCCAGAAGATGCAGGATGCCGGCCATTACCTCACGCTGGGTATCAGCGGCGTGACGCGCTATGATGGTGATACGGAGATGGGCTTTGTCAGTACGAGCACCGACGTGGTGTATGATGCCAACGGCAAGCCTCAACAGACCATCACTACGCAGCCCTATACGCTCAATATGCCAAAGTATGTGGGCGCTATGGATATGCGATTGCAGTGGCAGTATCAGGGCTATAATATCCTGGCGGAATATGCGGTGAAGAGCCAGGATCCGTCGAACAACGTAAGCCGCTTTGAGAACGGCGACCAGGCAAGCTACATCTACCGCCACGGCAATGCCTTCATGCTCTCAGCCAGCTACAGCCAGCGCGGCTTCTCGGCTCAGGTGATGGCAAAGCGTTCGGAGGATATGGGATTCCGTTCGGACCGCCATGCCAGCCCAATCGTGTCAAGCCTCTACGTGAACCATCAGCCAGCTTTTGCCTACCAGCATACCTACTCACTGGCTACCCTCTACCCTTACGGCACTCAGATGGATGGCGAATGGGCATTCCAGGGCGAACTGAGCTACCGCTTCAAGCGCAATACGCCGATGGGCGGTAAGTATGGCACGCTGCTGCGCCTGAACATGTCGCACATCCGCGGCCTTGACAAGGAGCCGGTTGCCTACCAGAACAATACGCTGAAGTACGCCGGCACGGAGGGCTATAAGGCATCCTTCTTCGGGATGACGGACGATGTCTATTACCAGGACATCAACCTGACGATGGAGAAGAAGCTCAACAAGAAGTGGAAGCTGACCACCATGTACATGTATCAGCAGTATAACCAGGAGGTGATAGAGGGTCATGCCAACAATGGCAAGATAGTGAACAGCCACATCCTGGTGGGCGATGCGTCATGGTCATACAGCAAGGACTTCGCACTCCGCTTTGAGGGACAGTACCTGACTACGCGCCAGGATAAGGGCGACTGGGCTTACGCCAGCGTGGAGATGTCGCTCTTCAAGGACTGGATGATCTCCCTTGCCGACCAGTACAATACAGGACTGAATGGCGGTACGGATACGCATTACTTTGCAGGCGCCGTGGTGTGGACCAAAGGCTCCAGCCGTCTGCAGGTGGGATATGGACGTACGCGTGAGGGACTGAACTGTACGGGTGGCGTGTGCCGTAAGGTGCCGGCACAGCGTGGTCTCACGGCGTCTTGGAACTACATCTTTTAAAGTTAAAGAGTTAAAAAGTTAAAGAGTTAAAGAGTTCAGGGTGGGTCATGAAACTTTTGGATAAAAGAACATGAAACCTGAAACTAAAAACCTGAAGCTTGCTTCCGAGCTCTGCTCTCGTGGAGCAAAGCGGAACAACCCTAAAACTTGAAACGATACAATAAGATATATGATTAATAAGTTTTTACGCAACAATATATTTACCACGTTGGCTTTGTTGTCAATCCTTCCGTTTGCCTCGTGCGATGACATGGATGAGGCAGAGCGCATCACTGCCGGCAGGCCAGAGACCATCGTGGTACAGCCCGAGACACTGACCGTAGTGGCAGAGGGCGAGAGCTTCACCTACGTAGATGAACACCGCCTGCTGATTGAGGACTTCACCGGCTGGAACTGCGTGAACTGCCCTACCATTGCCGATTACCTCACCACACAGGTGACCAAGAACTACCCTTCGGTACTGGTGAGCCTGCACATGACCACTAACTCCTTCTCTAAAGACCATCCGGACGGCTACAACTGCGCTTCGGCGGATTCGATAGCCAATCTGATATATGGCAGTTCCGTTGCCTCACAGATACCACTGCCTTCTGTATCTATTGATCAGGCTAACAGCGAGGATGGTGTCACTTCGAGCAACACTACCGTGCTCGGCAAGCTTGCCCTGGAGCGCTTTACGATTTGCAACATCTCCAAGACGGCGCCACAGGCTGGCGTGGCCATCAACGTGACGGAGAAGGGTGGCGATGCCTATAGCATCAGCACGCTGGTGAACTTCAAAGGTGCCAGCAGCTGCAATCTGAAGCTCTGGCTTATTGAGGAGGGTCTGGTGAGCCGCATCCAGAACTCTACCAGCGGCTATCTGCGCAACTACGAGAACCATGGAATACTGCGCCAGGTAGTGAATGGCAGCTATGAGGGACAGACCGTCAAGCTCAATGCGGAAGGACAGGCTGTGGTACACACTAACCTCAACATCAGCGGCAAGAATTATGTGGCAAAGAACTGCCGCGTGGTGGCTATCATCACTGATGCCAGCGGTGTGGTGGTGAACTGCAACGAGAAGGAGCTGGAATAATGCTTTTCTACCCCAGTCATGACATTGCCCTCGCCTATGGCGTGAGGCACTTTAATCCTCCTGTGGCGGCACTCCGCCTACAGGAGGATTTGGCGTCTTTGGCAGAGGTCTGGAACCAGCCTTTCCGTGACGGGGAAGTTCCCTTCCCGCAGCCGTGGGGATGGGACTGGGACACGCGTCAGCTTTTGATCAAAAAGTACCGTACAAAAGCCTCACAACTGCCTACAGATGAGGATTTGGAGGCAATAAGACAGCTTTCTTCGCGTCAGACTACCGTGCCGCTGATACGGGCGCTCAATAAAGAGCTGGGCGCAAGCTATGCGCTCCCCTCCTACCTGCAGGAGATGGAGCAGGTGGAGGCATACATCAGCCGGCATGAGCTGGAGGGTCTGCCCTACGTGCTGAAGACTCCCTGGAGCTCTTCAGGCAGGGGTCTGATGCGCTCTTCGCTCCCCAAGGAGACGCTGCTACGCCACGCACAGGCTACGCTGCAGCGGATGGGTGGTATCATGGCGGAGGAATGGATAGAACGGAAGGTGCAGGACTTTGCCATGCTCTTCTTTGTGTCGGACAGCGAGGTGAGATTCGTGGGCTACTCGCTGTTTGACAATGACGGCACAACTTACCGCCAGGGGTATCTCTTGAGCAACGAGAGGATAGTGCAGCGGCTGGGGATTGAGCCTCAGCGGCTGGAGGAGATCAGCCAGGCTTACGTGAGGATTCTGACGGAGCTGTTCCGCCCCTTCTTTGGCAAAGCGTGGCAACTGGGGTACGTGGGGATTGACATGATGACGTATGGCGAGGGGTGTTTGAGCCTGCAACCGTGTGTGGAGATGAACCTGCGCTGCACGATGGGCGTGGTGTGCCGACTGTGGTACGATGAGCACCGGCAGGAGGGGATTTTCCGCATTTCGGCGATGGATGCGGCGGGACATTTCCATGCGGAGTTTGATACCCAGATGTAATACTTGGATTAAGAATAGTGAGAAAACACGGGGTTTTATGGAATTTTAAGGGTCCAAACAGAGGTCAGATTTGGAATTATAGAATATATTTTATATATTTGCGCACGTAATATATAAATTTGACAAATATATGGAATTTACAGCGCAACAAATAGCAGGATTTCTGCATGGAGAAGTCACCGGCGACCCTCAAGCCAAGGTACATGATCTGGCAAAAATCGAAGAGGGACGTGAGGGATGCCTTTCGTTCCTCGCCAATCCTAAATATACGGAGTATCTCTACACAACTGCTTCGAGCATCGTGCTGATAGATCAGACGATTGAGCTTGACCCTACCCAGGAAGTGAAGACTACACTGGTGAAGGTAGCCAATGCCCGCGCCGCTATGGGTATGCTCCTCAACATGGTACAGGCTGCCCTCAACCCCAAGAAGCAGGGCATAGAACAGCCAGCCTTCATAGCCGAGGGTGTGGAGGTTCCGGAGGATGCCTATGTGGGCGCCTTTGCTTACCTTGCCAAGGGCGTAACTGTGGGCGAAGGTTCGCAGATCTATCCGCAGGTCTATCTGGGCGAGAATGTGAAGGTGGGCAAGAACTGCATCCTCTACGCTGGCGTCAAGGTGTATCATGACTGCGTGATAGGCGACAACAGTATCCTCCACGCCGGCTGTGTGATAGGCGCTGACGGCTTCGGCTTTGCTCCGGTGGACGGTCAGTACGAGAAGATCTCTCAGATTGGCAACGTGATACTGGAGGGCGACAATGAGGTGGGCGCTAACACCACCATTGACCGCGCTACCATGGGTCACACCATCATAGGACGCGGCACGAAGCTGGATAACCTCGTGCAGATAGGCCACAACGTAGTGACAAAGGAGAATAACATCTTCTGCTCACAGGTAGGCGTGGCTGGTACTACCAAGATAGGCGCATGGAACACCTTTGCCGGTCAGGTAGGCGTAGCCGGCCAGTGCACCATCGGTAATCAGAATACATTCGGCGCACAGTCAGGCGTACCGGGCAACATCGGCGACGGTCAGACCCTGATGGGCTACCCTGTGATCCCTGCCCGCGACTGGGCACGCCAGGCTGTCTATCTGAAACGCTTGCCAGAAATGCAGAAGGATATACAGAAGCTGAAAGGCTCCCAACGATAGCCCCTCCGGCTCCCTAAAGGGTGAGCGACTGCCCTGCAGTCCCCGTCCTCCGTTCCCCGTCCCCCGTCCGCACCATTCCATGGTCGGACTCCACCCAATCAAGCCAAAAACAATAAAACTAAATAAATAATGCAAAAGCAACAAACCCTAGCAGCCCCATTCACCCTCTCCGGTAAGGGCCTGCACACCGGCCTCCAGATTGAGGCTACTTTCTGCCCAGCCGAGGCAAATACCGGCTACCGTATCCAGCGTGTTGACCTCGAAGGCGAGCCAATCATTGACGCCATTGCCGAAAACGTGGCTGCCACCAACCGTGGCACCGTAGTAAAGAAAGGCGACATCCAGATCAGCACCATCGAGCATGCCATGGCTGCACTCTACTGCGCAGGCATTGACAACTGTCTGATTAAGGTCAACGCTCCAGAGTTCCCAATCCTGGACGGTTCGGCTGAACCATTCGCTAACGCCATTGCAGAGACTGGCGTGGTGGAACAGGAGGCTACACGCGATGTATTCCGCATCATGAGCAAATATGAGGTAGTGGATGAAGAGAACGGCGTGAAGCTGGAGATCTTCCCTGATGACCACTTCTCGGTGACTACCTTCGTGGATTATCCAAGCCCAGTGCTCAATAACCAGTACGCCGTGCTCAACGACGTGAACGACTTCAAGAATGAGGTGGCAGCAGCCCGTACCTTCGTCTTTGTCCGTGAGATCCAGCCTCTCCTGGCTGCTAACCTCATCAAGGGCGGCGACCTGGACAATGCTATGGTAATCTATGACCAGCAGATGCCACAGGAGCAGCTCAACGAACTGGCAAAGGCTATCGGCAGCGAGGCTCCTTCGGCTGAGAAGCTCGGCTATGTGCAGAAGCGTCCGCTGCAGTGGGACAATGAGCCTGCCCGCCATAAGTTGCTCGACATCATCGGCGACCTTGCGCTGATTGGTAAGTTCATCCAGGGCCGTGTCATCGCTACCCGTCCGGGTCACGGCATGAACAACAAGCTGGCTCGTGCCGTACGCAAGGATGTGAAGCGTACCGAGGTTCAGGCTCCAGTATATGATCCGAATGCAGCACCTCTGTATGACAATGTAGCCATCAAGAACATCATGCCTCACCGCTATCCAATGCAGCTGGTGGATAAGGTAATCGGACTTGAGCCAGGCGACTTTGTAGTGGGCGTGAAGAATGTGACAGCCAATGAGCCATTCTTCGTAGGACACTTCCCAGAGGAGCCAGTCATGCCAGGCGTGCTTCAGGTGGAGGCAATGGCTCAGTGTTCGGGCATCCTCGTATTGAGCTGCGTGGATGAGCCAGAGCGCTACTCTACCTACTTCATGAAGATTGACAATGTAAAGTTCCGCCAGAAGGTTGTACCTGGTGACACTCTTATCTTCCGCGTAAGCTTCATGACTCCTCTGCGCCGTGGCGTTGCCCAGATGAAGGGCTACGCATTCGTGGGTGACAAGATTGTATCGGAGGCTGAATTTATGGCACAAATTATCAAAAACAAGTGATGCTCACTTGTTTTTGAAGGTAAAAAGGTAAAGAGATAAAAAGGTAAAAAGGTATGAGGCCACAAGTTTTGGATAAAGCAGAGAACTTTGGCGTACGTGTTACGAATGCATATAAGTATCTTACCAGCATCAAACATGAGACAGTGTTATCCAAACAATTGCTTCGAAGTGGAACAGCCATTTCGGCACTCATAGCAGAGGCACAATATGCACAAAGCCGAGCTGATTTTATCTCGAAATACCAGATTGCACTCAAGGAAGCTAACGAATCAAGGAATTGGATTAACCTTCTATATCGTTCACAAATAATTGATGACGCTACCTATCAGTCCATATATGATGATGCGAATCAGTTAGTTATGATTATCAGCAAGATTGTCCGTACTGCAAAACAAAATAACAATAAATAATCAGAGGTTTTCGAGATGGGGGTCTCCTTTTTACCTCTTTACCTCTTTACCTCTTTACCTTTTGAAATATGGAACAGATTTCAAAACTCGCTTATATCGAGGAAGGCGCACAGATTGGCGAAGGAGTCAAGATTGGACCTTTCTCTTGTATCTATGGTGATACTGTAATTGGTGACGGAACGATCATTGAGAACAATGTTACGATCTTCCCGGGCGCGCGTATTGGCAAGAACTGCCACATCTTCCCGGGTGCATGTATCGCCACCACCCCACAGGATCTGAAGTTCAAGGGCGAATATACTACCGTGGAGATCGGCGACGGCACACATCTGCATGAGTGCGTCACCGTACACCGCGCTACCGCCTCAAAGCAGGTGACCCGCATCGGTAAGAACTGTCTGATCATGGCTTATTGCCACGTGGCACATGACTGCAACGTGGGTGATGGCGTGATCATGAGCAACTCCGTACAGATGGCTGGCGAGGTAGTAGTGGATCCATTCGCTGTGATTGGTGGCGGCACACTCATCCACCAGTTCACACACATCGGTTCGTACTGCATGATACAGGGCGGTTCTGGTTTGACCAAGGATATCCCACCTTACACGATGGTAGGTCGCAGCCCAGCCAAATACATGGGTCTGAATACCGTAGGTCTGCGTCGCCGTGGTTTTACTGCCGAGCAGATTCTCAACATCCAGGACATCTACCGTCTGGTGTATGCCAGCGGCTATAATACAACACATGCCTGCGAGCATATTGAGGCAGAGGTGGTTCCTGGTCCGGAGCGCGACTATATCCTCAACTTCATCCGCACCTCTGACCGCGGTATCATTGCTGGTAACATGATGTAATGTTTTACAAGTGAAAAAGTGAAAGAGTACTGGTTCGTCCTGTGTTTTCGACGTTGCTATCAGCAGCAAAAACTTTCGACCTATACGGGTTGAACACAGATTTAGTAACATATAAATAATAACTTGGTCAAAACTACTATATTTTTTATAGAACAAGGAATTGAAGGAATTAATAGGAATACATGCGGTTAAGAGTTCCTTAAATTCTACTGAATTCCTTGTAGAAAATACCAATTTATTATTTGTAC
>JAZLJN010000088.1:0-44372 GCA_045617885.1 Bacteroidales bacterium
TCAAATTAGAAAAAGCAGGATATAAGTCAAGAAAAAAGAGTTATCCGAATTGGAAAGAAAAACCCGTAGTAATTCGTTTGCGAAGGGAATAGTAAGTGATACGCAGCTAATGCTGTCATAATCCGAAACAGGATGTTTTCAAATAATAATAATATCCACCCCCATTACAGAGCTCTGTAGCGCGGGTGGAATTAATATTTATTATCTAATATTTAATATTTCGAGGCTTTTGAAACGCCTTCTTTTTATTCTGAGTTGTTGTTCGGAACAGAAAGGAGTCTGTTACTTGAACAGCTTCTGTGCAAAGGTGTTGAGGTAGAGACGCCAGTTAGCCCAAACGTGACCACCCTCAGAAACGTAGAACTCATGATCGAGACCCTGCTCTGTGAGAGTCTGGTCAAGTTTCACTGAACCCTCCCAAAGGAAGTCTGCCTTACCGCAAGCGAGGAAATAGAGCTTCACGCCTGCCTTCTTGAGGGCTGCAATCTGCTCAGGTGTAGCTGAACCTGCTGCTGAAAGAGGGCAGATGTAGTCGAACATCTCAGGATAGAGAATAGATGCGGTAATAGTATGGCCACCACCCATTGAGAGACCAGCAATAGCACGCTTCTCAGGCTTGGCAATGGTACGATACTCTTTCTGGATGAAAGGTACGATCTCCTCGCAGAGGCTACGTACATAATTGTTACGATTCTCTGGATTGCGCCAATCCATTTCAGTAGTTGGGAGACCCATGGTAACAGCTGCCTGCTGGTTTGGATTACCGTTAGGCATTACCACAATCATTGGTTCAGCCTTACCCTGCTCGATAAGGTTGTCAAGGATCTGTGCAGCACGGCCCATTGATGACCAAGCCTCTTCATCGCCACCTGCACCATGCAGGAGATAGAGTACAGGATACTTCTTGCCTGACTTCTCATAGCCGTAAGGAGTATAGACAGTCACACGACGGTTAATGCCGAGGATCTTGCTGTCATACCACTTGTAAGAGAGGGTACCACGCTGGTTGCATTCTGAATAGTTAGCCGAACGCTCACCAGGAACAAGCAGCATATTAAGGTAACGGGTACCATCGCGCTGCACCATATAGTTCTGTGGATCATTAACTGAGACGCCATCAACGAAGAAGTTATAGGTGTAAATCTCTGCCTCAGGAAGTGGGAGAGTGGTTTCCCATACACCATCCATTCCCTTCTTCATCTCCACCTGATCGGTGTAGTTGGTCATCCAGCTGCCATAGAGCTTGACGATGGTAGCATAGTTGGCATTCAGACGGAAAGTTACAGAGTCGCCCTTGATTTCAGGCGAAACAATCTGCTTACGGCCTCCAAAATTGAAGTTTGTGAGCTCCTGGGCTTGTACGGTACCGAGCATGAGAGCTGCAGCGGCAAGAATTAATAGCTTTTTCATAATTTGAACTTCCACCGGCCCCTCTTGTGAAGTGAGTAAAAGATATTAAAGGAGTGGTGGATTTTAAAAGTTAAACAATAGTAAGTAGTCATTCAGAATAACTTATACTATCAAATGCGCATAACACACATATTATAAATTATTTTGATCAGTTACTTACAATAATATATCAAACAATACCAAACACTCCCTAATCCATTATAGGAGGGGAGTGTTTGGTTATTTTATTAAAGGAATGCCTTTGTTGCAAGTACATTGCTGACAGCAGTCTTTTGAGCAGCAACCTCGGTGGTGAGCTCAGCGCGGATGTCGCGGCTTGATGCGCCGATATGGAGGTTGTACTGACCACCATCTACTACCCATGCAGACTCAGCCTCTGAGAATGAAGCGAGGTCGGCAACAGGAACAGTGAGGGTTACAGTCTGAGATTCACCTGCAGCCAGTTCCTTGGTCTTGGCATAAGCCTTGAGTTCCTGAACTGGCTTGTCAAGGGTACCTGCAGGAGCAGTAACATAGAGCTCCACTACCTCCTTTCCAGCCTTAGCACCGGTATTCTTTACATCAACAGTAACTGTGAGGTTCTTACCATCGTTCTCAACCTTAGCATTCTCATAAAGGAAGGAAGTGTACGAGAGACCATAGCCGAATGGATAAGAAACAGCCATCTTCTGGGTATCGAACCAGCGGTAGCCTACGTAGATTCCCTCCTCATAGTTAGTCCAGTCATAAGTAGCCATTGGTGTGCGCTCCTCAGCCTCCTTACCCATAAAGGTGCTGAGATCAAGCTGGAACTGCTCAGCACGTGGGAAGTTCTCAGAAGACTTATGATCACCGAAGCTGTTAGGCCATGTCATGGTGAGCTTACCTGAAGGATTCTGCTTGCCAGTGAGAACGTCAGCAACAGAGTTGCCACCCTCCTGACCAGCCTGCCATGCGAGAAGCACAGCATCTGGGGTATTCTTCCAAGAGGCAGTCTCAATTACGCCACCGATGTTGAGCACAACTACAACCTTCTTGCCAGCAGCCTTGAATGCCTTGCTTACCTGAGCGATGAGAGCCTTCTCCTCCTTAGAGAGGTTGAAGTTATCAACGGTACGATCCAAGAACTCACCTGAAATACGACCCAGGGTGATGATAGCAGCATCATTGTTCTTAACAGCAGCAGCCAGAGCCTTTGCTGATGGGAGAATCTCTGCAGGGAGTGGCTGTGGGAGGAATGCTGACATGAAGTTTTCATTCTTCTTAGCAGCCTTCTCCTCTTCAATCTTCTTCTGGTAAGCTACATACTCAGCCTTTACATTCTCGTCCACCTGAATACCAGCGTTGTTGAGACCATCTACGAGGCTGACAGTGTAAGCACGGTTTACATTGCCCGAACCTGTACCGCCTGCAATGAAGTCGTATGAAGTGATGCCATAGAGAGCCATCTTCTTGACGTTCTCACCAAGTGGCAAGGTGTTATTCTTGTTCTCAAGGAGTACCATACCTTCAGCAGCACACTGACGGGTAACGGCAGCGTGAGCCTCAAGCTGTGGCTTGTTGTTGTACTGATAGCCCTTGAAACGTGGAGTACGAACCACGAACTCAAGGATGCGCTTTACGTTGCGATCCAGGTCAGCTTGAGCGAGAGTACCGTTGTTTACACCTTCGATAATCTCATGATACTGGCTTGGACGGCCAGGTTGCAACATATCATTACCTGCATGCATCTGAGCTACGGCATCCTTACCACCATACCAGTCGGTCATCACTACACCCTTGTAGCCCCAATCCTCACGGAGTACGGTCTCAACGAGTTCCTTCTCTTCAGAGGTATAGGTACCATTGATCTTATTATATGAGGTCATGATAGTCCAAGGATCAGACTCCTTAACGGTAATCTCGAAGCCCTTGAGGTAGATCTCACGCATGGCACGGGTAGAGATGCGGGCATCATTACCTGTACGGTTGGTCTCCTGGTTGTTGAAAGCGAAGTGCTTTACCGAAGTTCCTACATTATTAGCCTGTACGCCACGAACGTAAGCGGCAGCGGTCTTACCAGAGATGAGAGGATCCTCAGAATAATATTCGAAGTTACGGCCGTTGAGTGGGTTACGATGGATGTTGAGTGCTGGAGCCAAAAGTACGTCAGCACCATACTCAAGCACCTCCTCGCCCATGCTCTTACCAACCTCCTCAACGAGCTCCTGATTCCAGGTACTTGCCAGAAGAGTACCGATTGGGAAGTGTGTGCAGTAGTAAGTCTGCTCATCATTCTCACGTGTTGGGTTGATACGAAGACCTGCAGGGCCGTCAGCCAGGACAGTAGCAGGAATTCCAAGACGGCTGATGGCGTGAGTAGAGCCGGCGGCACCAGGAACAAGTTCAGCCTGTGCACCGATTGTAGCAGAGAGACCCTCCTCTCCGCTATCCATACCTACACCTACAACGAGAGCTGCCTTCTCCTCAAGAGTCATAGCCTTGACAATCTGGTCAATGTTGTTCTCCTGGAGTTTAAGCTCCTTTTCTCCGCAGCTTGCCAGCATGGTGGTAGCAGCTGCAGCAATGATAAGTTTTTTCATTGGATTGTTGTTTTTTTTTCGATAACTCGAGTAATCGAGTAATCGAATTTTCGATATTTCGATATTTCGATATTTCGAGTAATCGATGTTTTGAGATTATGATTTATTTGAATACTTTTTGTGCAAATTCAATAAAGTAAGTACGCCAGTTGCGCCAGATGTGACCACCTTCTGTCTCGCGGTACTCATAAGGATAACCCTTCTCATCCATATACTTCAGCAGAGCATCATTACCCTCCTTAAGGAAGTCGGTTTTGCCGATGGCAATGTAATAGAGATTTGGCTTATTCTTCTTGCTGAAGAGGTTTGCCATCTGCTGGTCGAAGTTGGAATAAACTGGGCAAGTGCCTGCCTCTGCAGCACCACGACGTCCATCACCTGCGCTGGCTCCTGAGAAGAGTCCGATGTAACCATATTCACCTGCATAGTATTTTGAGATATGCTCTGTATGGAATGAACCCATTGAGAGACCAGCAATGGCACGATGGTTCTTGTCGTTCAGTGTACGGAAGTGGCTCTCCACATATTTACGTACATCAGGGAAAGAAAGTTCGAAGGCAGCCTCCTTCATACCAGGCTTCACACCGCCCATTACCATCTCTGGCTGCTCGAAACCACCTGCACGTTCACCAGCAGCTGCCTCCTCATAGGCATTGCCATTGGTCATGACCAAAATCATAGGTTGAGCCTTGCCTGTAGCAATAAGATTATCGAGCACCTGAGTGACGCGACCTTGAGTGAACCAAGCCTCCTCATCACCACCACTGCCATGCAGCAGATAGAAGACAGGATACTTCTTCGAGCTCTCCTCATAACCAGCAGGTGTATAGACGGTCATTCGACGCTTCATACCGAGTGAAGGTGAATCATACCAGCATTTGCGAACAGTACCATGGGGCACATCATTCACAGTGAAGAGGTCACCCTGATCACCCTTCTCGTTGCTGACGATGAAGTAGTTGGTGAGGGTCTTCACATCACGGTTAACGAAGACATTCATCAGGTCGAGCTCCTTCTTACCGTCAACGATGAAGTTGTAGGTATAGTAGTTTGCCTCAAGAGGTGCAGCTGTGGTGTATTCCCACACACCATTCTTTTCTACGAGATCAGCAGGGATGCTTACTGCCCACTTTCCCTGTGGAGTATCGATAAGTGTCTCTGGCAGGAAGTCACCGCTCACCTGCACCTTCACAGCCTTAGGAGCCTGGACGCGGAAGGTGACGGTATGGTCAGCATTGATCTCTGGAGACTTGATTTCGCCGCCACCAAAGAGTGCCTGCTGAGCCATGGCGCTGCCACCCAGAATGAGGGCAGCGGCGAGTGTTGTGAGTTTTTTCATTGGATTGTTGTTTTTTTTTCGATTACTCGATTTTTCGATTTTTCGAATTTTCGATTTTTCGAAATATCGATTATTCGAGCATTCGAGTATTCGAGGTATCGAGACATCGAACAATCGATATTTCGATTTGTTGAGAGTTGATTATTTGAACAATCTTGGTGCAAAGTCATTGAGATAGATACGCCAGTTGCGCCAGATGTGGCCACCGTCGGTCTCCTTATAAACGAAAGGATAGCCCTTTGCCTCGAGTTTTGCCTTGTACTCCATATTGTCCTTGTAGAGGAAGTCTGAATTACCGATAGCGATGTAGTAGAGGGCTGGACGGTTCTTGGCAGAGAACTGAACGTCGAGTTTCTGATCCACATTCTTGTAAATCTCTGATTCACCATTCTCCTTACCGATAGCTGCAGAGAAAAGACCTACATAATTGAACATCTCAGGATACTGGCGAGAGATGTTGCCTGAATGGAAACCACCCATAGAGAGACCGCCGATGGCACGGAACTTCTTCTGAGCCTTGGTACGATAGGTCTTATCAATGAATTTCACGATCTCAGGGAAACAAGTCTCAAAAGTGCCCTCCATAGTCTTTGGCAAGCCCATAGATGGAACAACCATACCTTCAGGACCCTCGCCAGGAGCGGCATGCTGCGAGATATTGCCATTGGTCATTACTACGATCATTGGTTCAGCCTTACCCTCAGCGATGAGGTTGTCAAGAATCTGGGTAGCGCGGCCCTGTGTGTACCATGCCTCCTCATCACCACCAATGCCATGCAGCAGGTAGAAGACTGGATACTTCTTGCCCGAAGTCTCATAACCGGCAGGGGTATATACGGTCAGACGGCGGTCAATGCCTTCATGATCCGAGTGATACCAGATCTTTGATACTGTGCCGTGAGGTACGTCATTTACCTTGAAGTGGTCAGCCAGCTCATTGCCATCTACCAGCAGCAGGCTTGAGAGCGAAGCAATGTCACGGTTGGTATATACATTTGATGGGTCAATCATGGTCTGGCCATCTACCTTGAAGGTATAAGTGTAAAGTTCTGGAGCAACAGGCTGGGCGGTAGTATATTCCCATACACCATCCTTACCCTCCTTGAGGTCAGCCACACCAGGAGCCTCCATCTGTCCGAAAGGTGTGTCAATCTTCTGTGTTGGCAGGAAATCGCCGGTCACTTGTACAGTGACAGCCTTAGGTGCCTTCAGTCGGAATGTAACGGTCTTATTTGGATTAATCTCAGGTGATACTACGGCAGCACCACCAAAGAGTGCTTGCTGGGCGTCAGTGCTGGTACTTGCAGCAAGTGCAAGGGCTGCTATGATAAGTTTTTTCATTGGATTGTTGTTTTTTTTGAGAATTTAGATTATTGAGGATTCGAGATTTCGGATTATCGATTATTCGAATTATCGAATTATCGAATTATCGAAAAATCGAATAATCAAAAAATCGAATAATCGAGGATTCATTTTTTACTTGAACACCTTCTGTGCATATTCAAGCAGGTAGTCACGCCAGTTGCGCCAGATGTGACCGCCCTCGCTCTCATTATATACGTATGGATAGCCATGCTCGTCCATATACTGGCGCAGAGCTGTGACACCACCCATCACAAAGTCTGTCTTGCCACAGGCAATGTAATAAAGCTTTGGTGCCTTACCCTTGGCAAACTGCTTTGCCATGTCAGCATCAAACTGAGTATAGACAGGGCTTTGTGCTGGCTGCTGGCCCATGCCGCCACCTGCATTGGCACCAGAGAAGAGGCCTACATAGCCGAACTTCTGGTTGTAGTAGCGAGAAATGCTCTGTGAGTGGAAGCCACCCATTGAGAGGCCTGCAATAGCGCGAGAGTTCTTATCGGTCTTACAACGGAAGTTCTTCTCTATAAAGCTGATTACCTCTGGGAAGTGTAGCTCGAAGGCTGCCTCCTTGGTCTGTACATTACCGCCACCCATTGATGGAGCCACGAAGCCTTTTGCAGATTCTCCAGGTGCTGCTGTATCCCATGCGTTACCGTTAGTCATCACCAGGATCATTGGCTCAGCCTTGCCTGCAGCAATAAGGTTGTCAAGAATCTGGGTAGCGCGACCCTGTGTGTACCATGCCTCCTCGTCACCACCGGCACCATGCAGCAGATAGAAGACAGGATACTTCTTGCCTGAAGTCTCGTAGCCTGCTGGAGTATAGACGGTCAGACGACGGTCTGTACCCAGTTCGTTGCTGTGATACCACATCTTACGTACGGTGCCGTGAGGAACATCGTTCACGCTGAACATATCGCCCTTGTCACCCTTCTCAAGGCTGACGATGAGCTGGTTGGTAACAGTAGCCACGTCACGATTGATATATACATTGGCAGGATCAACTGTCTTCACGCCATCCACAATAAGAGAATAGGTGTAGTAGTTTGGACCTACAGGAGCAGGCGTGGTATATTCCCACACGCCATCCTTCTCTACAAGGTCAGCTACGCCAGCCGAAGCCATCTTGCCGAAACCAGGGATTTCAATGGTCTGCTCAGGCAGGAACTCGCCAGTCACCTGTACGATTTTTGCCTTTGGATTCTTGTAACGGATGGTGATCGTCTTGTCTGGATTGACCTGAGGCGAAAGGACCTGCTGTGGTCCGAAGAGGTTTTGCTGAGCAAAGGCAGAGCCAGCGGCAATGGCCAGGGCTGCCATCATGGTAAGTTTTTTCATTGTTTTTTATGAATAATTCGTTGCAAAGATAGTAATGTTTACCCAAATAAACAAATATTTAGTTAGATAAACAACACTATCTTCAATAAAAAAGTTTTATAGACCGATGTTTCCTGTAAACATATAGGTTGCTGTTTCTGTAGTGAGTGTTATTTTGGTTGCATCACCCTCACCTTCAATGGTCAGTGTGCCATCAGTGATGAAGTTCACATCGCCAGCCACGCCGTCAGTATAAGTCTTTGTGTAAGTACCACCATCGCCATACATACCAACGGCACCAACCTTAAACTTCATTGGACCGAAGCTTGAATCATCTGCAATCTCATAAGTGCCACGCTCGAGGGTGCCAACACCCTGCTCGCTGTAAACCTCGATCTGCAGGAACTCTCCGCTGCCAGAATAGGTGGTAGAGAAGGTAGCCTCATCATACGTGCCAGCGAGGTCACCGCTGCTCAACTGAATGTCGATCAATCCGATCCAGCCCATTTGAGCAAAGTTGGTGACACCAAGCACGTTGTTCATCATCACTACAGCACCGCCATTGCCGCCATCTGGGTCGAGATCAGCAATCACACCAGTGTACTGTGCGTAGATGCCGCCCTTGCCCTGATCGAGCAGGATGGTGTAGAGTGGGCCATCCTTCTTGACCACAATGTCGCCTTTAGTAACGATCTGTGTGGTCTTGGCACCACCAGCGATGGTGTACCAGCGTGAACCGGCATAATCCTCGAAGGCAGGAATACCCCAAGCTTCATAGGCGTTATTCATAAAGGTGTAGCCAGCTACATAGCCAGTGCCTGGAGAATAGACACCCTCATGGAGTTTGCCGTCAGGTAGGTTGAAGACAATCTCAAGGTCATTGCCCTCGCCGTTATAAACCATCTGATAGGTGTTCATATCGAACTCCTCAGTATAGCCGCCAGTAGAGAATACTACAGAAACGGTACCATCGGCATTTGGAGTTACACCCTTCAGCACATTGATAGCTGTAGGATCATCAGGTTCGAAACTCATGCTGAATCCGCCCTTGATCTTATAAGCCTTACCGTCAGCAGTAAAAAGAATGGTAGTGTTAATGGTATAGTTGTCGCCATTCTGAGCAAGGTCGAATGTACCATCCACAATAGCACTGCCGTTGATGGTTGATGCTCCACTCACATAGTTGCCGTTCTTGGCAGCAGATACATCTCTCATTGTATAGCCATTGCCTGCCAGATAATACTGATTGACAACCAGAGCCATATTGATAGATGCACCCTCCTGTGAAGTGAGAGCTACATTAAATGTACGGAGATTACCCTCTTTGGTCTTTTCGGTCAAAGAAGCACCTGTGACGGTAACCTGAGTAGGTGCAGCATAAAGGCCCTGAAGGTCATTGTGAGCCTCATCCTGGCACGATACGGTGCCCAGTGCGAAGCTTGCCACAGCTGCAGCCATCAGCATATATTTCATATTGGTTTTCATAGTTTTCTTCTTTTTGTTTTATTTAATATTACCATCCTGGGTTCTGCTTGATATTAGGATTCAATCGAACCTCGGTGCCAGGATAAGGGAACAGTTCGTGCTTGTTCTTCTTGAAGCCGTAAAGGTTAGCATTAGTATTGTAAGTTACATGCTCAACAGTACCATTTGGCTGGAGCATTGGAAGGTATGAACCCTGGTTAGCAAGACGCTCAGCAGCAATGCCCCAACGGAGCATGTCAAGGTAGCGGGTATATTCACCGCAGAGCTCCAGACGCTTCTCGGTGCGGATCTCCTCCTCTGTGTAGCCGCTCTTGGTAGGAGCCTTGGCGCGTGAGCGGATCTGGTTCATATACTCATCAGCCTTAACGGTATTGCCAGCCTTGAAGTGTGCCTCAGCGCCGCAGAGGAGTACCTCTGCATAGCGCATCCAGCGTGGGTTGTTGTCATCTACCATTGAGTAGGTGCCTTCTGGTGCCTGCTCATCCAGGTAACGCCACTTCCACATGAAGTAACCCTCGCTGATGATAGCCTGATTGACCTTGCAGCCCATAGCGGCAATCTGCTCGTATGTCTTCATGGTCTCGCCCAGGCGATAGCCGTTCTCACCCTCTACCTTTACAAAGTCGTCATAGAGGCTCTTCTGTGGGGTAAGGAAGCCCCAGCCCTGATTGCCCTCCAATCCTACAGAGGCAGGAACGGTCATCTTATCGATACGCCAGTGGCACATTACGCCGGTGAGATCCATATTGCCCCAGGTATTATTTGGGTCGTAGATACGGTTGCTCTCAAACATGCTCTCGCAGTTGTGCTTGTGGTTGTAGTCGAGTATCTCACTGTATGTGCCCTGATAGAGAGCGTACTTGCCGCTGTTCACTACAGCATCGAACTGGTCAGCTGCATCCTTATACTTTTCGGTCCAAAGGTATGCCTTGCCGAGCATAGTCTGAGCGAACTGCTTGGTCACACGCCAGGTCTGGGTATCATTCACGTCGCTCTTCTCTGGCAGGTTACCGCTCTCGATTGCTGTCTTGAGGTCGGTGATGACGAGGTTCCAGAGATCCTCGGTCGAACCGTTAGGCTGGCTATACTCTGATGGAGCCAGCTCATGATCTACGAGAGGTGGATTGCCCCAAAGGTTGATCAGGTAGAAGTAAGCCCAGGCGCGGATGGTACGTGCCTCTGCATGGGTACGCTTCTGGATGGTAGTCTCCTCTGGTACATGACCCAGGATGACATTACATTTATATATAATAGAGTAGTAAGTTTCGAACAGTGACTTCACATAACCTGCCTCTGTGTTAAATGTAAACTCATTGAACTGCTCCAGGTCAGCATTGTCATTACGTGCCGAACCGCCGCTCCAGAAGTCATCGCCCAGAGCGTTGATACACATGTGGAGGTTATATTTCGAACCGTTAATCTGGAGGTAGATGGCTGTAGCAGCTGATTCTGCCTCCTCGTCGGTCTGATAGTAGGTTTCATAGTTGAGCACACCGTGCTGGGCAATGTCGAGCGAATCCTCGCATGAGGTCAGGCTGGTACCCACGAGTGCAGCGAGTGCAAAGAATATCTTATTTGTTTTCATTGTTTTAGTGGTGTTAGAATGTTACGTTCAGACCGAATACAACCTTCTTAGAGTTTGGATAGCTGCCCTTGTCGATGCCGCCTTGGGTAACCTCTGGGTCGAAGCCAGGATAATCGGTGAAGGTGAAGAAGTCGTCAAGTGAACCGTAGATACGAAGGTTATCGATGCTTGCCTTCTTAAGGAGCTTCTTAGGCAAGGTGTAACCCAGCTGGATCTGTTTGATCTTGAAATAAGAGCCGTCATAGACCATAGCGTCAGATACCATGTAGGCATCCATTCCGTTGGCACCAGCGCGTGGGTTAGTGGCCTTGGCATTCTGTTCTGCGGTGTTGCTCTTCTTCCAGCGGTTATCGGTAAGAGCTGTCAGCTTGTTCACATAGTAGTCGGTACGGTTCAAGCAGCAGTAGATATCGTTACCGATGCTGCCGGTGCCGAATACGATGGCATCAAATCCCTTCCATGCAGCATTGAGAGTCAGGCCGTATGTCATGTCAGCCATACCCTTACCGATCATGGTCTTGTCATTAGCGGTTGGGTTATCGGTTACGTTGCCCTCCTTGTCATAGAAGAGTGGGTCACCAGTCTCCTTGTTGATACCTGCATTCTTGTAGCCATAGAAGTACCAGGCTGGGCGGCCCACCTCAAAGCGGGTGATAGCACCGTAGGTATGGAACGAGGTGCCGTCGATAGCATCAAGCGACTCATGGATATAGGTTACCTCATTCTTCAGGGTAGCAATGTTGCCACGGATGCCGTAAGAGAAGTCGCCCTTACGATCCTGCCAGCCCAACTCGAACTCCCAACCACGGTTAGTGATGTTACCGGCATTGACAGGCGAAGCGGTGTTACCTACTACGGTTGATGGAGTGATACCACGTACGATCAGGTCCTTGGTCTCTTTGTTGAACCAGTCCACGGTGAACGAGAGTCGGTTGTTTAGTACACGAAGGTCAATACCGAAGTTGGTTTGCTCCGAAGTCTCCCACTTCAGCTGATCGTTACCCGTTGATGATGGTGCATAGCCTACGCCCCAGCCACCAGGGATACCATCAGAATAAGAACCGGTAGAGGCGATTACAGTAGCATAGCTGTAGCCGCCGAGGCCCGCAATCGAACCATTCTGACCCCAAGAGGCACGTACCTTCAACTGATCAAGCCATGAACGGGTACTCTCCATGAAGTTCTCCTGGTTGACTGACCAACCGAGTGATACAGCAGGGAAGTAACCCCAGCGTTGTGCCTTTGGAAGGATGGAAAGGTCAGCAGCGTCGGCACGGAGTGAGAACTGTGCCATGTACTTGCCTGCATAATCCCAGTTCAATCGGCCGAAGTAAGAGAGCTTGCGTGAGTAGTTTGGCTCAGCACCGTTGAGGCTCTTCGAAGCGCTCGAAGTGGCATAGGCAAAATACCAGAAGAGTGGGTTATCCTGCTTAACGCCCTTATCCTCAGTACCGGTATAGCTGCCACTTACGCCAAAGCTACGACTGGTGCTCTGTGAGTGACCGAGCATGATGCCAAAGTTATTCTTACCGAAGTTCTTGTTGTAGTTCATGAAGTTCTCCCACTGGTAGTAGATAGGATGATATGCACTGCCATTGAGACCTACTACAGGTGTACCCATATTTGGGCTTGCCTGATAGTCTTGACTTACGCCATAGCTCTCAGATCCGCTTAGGCGGTAGGAGAGGCGGGTGGTGAATACGAATCCCTTGATAGGGGTAAAATTCAGGTAAGTGGTACCATTGATGTTATGTCCACGTGACTCACTGAATGAGGCATCGCGCTGTACCAATGGGTTGGTGGTGTTTGAAGTGATGAATGGTGACAGGCCATAGACATGACCATTCTTGTCGCGAAGCACCTCGCCATAGGCAGAGTTGTTCATCAAAGCGACAACGTGATCAGGCAAGTTTTTGTCATCCTCATAGTATGCTGGTGTGAGAGGATCGAACTGGATAACCGAAAGGATTGGAGAACCATACTCCGAGCCTTCTCCTACGCTACGTGACTTGTAATATTCAATCTGGTTATTGGTGCCGATCTCGAGCCAAGGCTTCAGCTTCCAAGAGGCATTGATCATGCCGGTGATACGCTCATAGATATCCTGATCGCCAGCCATCATACCATTGTTGTTAAGGTAAGAGAGCGACATATAGAGGCTGCCTTTGTCCGAACCAGCCTGGAATGTAGCGTTGTGGCGCTGCATCAGTGAGTTCTCAAAGGCAACATCTGCCCAGTTGGTATTCGACTTGAAGTCCCAGTTCTTATAGAAGTTCTCAAGGGTGATGAATCCAGGCTCGGTGAAATACTCGATGTACTCCTCAGAGTTCATAGTCTTTGGCACGCGTGAAAGGCTCTGGCTGGTCAACTGATACTCATACGAGATCTTACCCTCACCTTTACCCTTCTTTGTAGTGATCAGGATGACGCCATTACCTGCCTGAGCACCGTAGATAGCAGCCGAGGCACCGTCCTTCAGTACCTCCATTGATTCGATGTCATTTGGATCAATACCACTGATGTCGCTGGCAATACGACCATCTACTACATAGAGAGGAGTAGTACTTGAGTTTGAGCCGACACCACGAATCACTACCGACTGCTGTGCACCTGGCTTGCCTGATGAACTGAGCACGGTGACACCTGCCGTCTTACCCTGTAGGGCTTGGGTGGCATTGGTAATGGTACGACTCTGCATATCTTCACTCTTCACCTGGCTCACAGCGCCGGTGAGTGATGATTTTTTCTGTACACCGTAACCTACTACGATGGTCTCCTCGAGCATCTCGCTATCCTCGGAGAGTGTGATCATGAGATTCTGGCCAGCCTTCACCTCCTGTGAGGCATAGCCTACATAGCTGACGCTAAGTACAGCGCCATTCTTGACCTGGAGCACAAACTTACCATCAAGGTCTGTGACGGTACCATTCTGGGTTCCTTTTTCGAGCACGGTAGCACCGATGACCGGTTCACCGAGGTCGTCATAAACAGCACCTGAAGTCTGGATCTGAGCATAAGCCAGAGCCGGGAACATCAGGGTCAGACAAAGCATTGCTAGGATCGAACGGAATGTCCGTCCAAGGTTACTTTTTAGAGTCTTTTTCATGTGTTTTTTATAAATAAAAGTGTTAAAAAAATAGGTGTTAATTCACGGTGCAAAGATAGGGGATTTTTTCGTGTAAAGTATTTCGGCATTGTTCAAAAGTATTTCTCGTTTTGTCCAAAATCTTTTCTTTTTGTTCAAAATACTGGTAAGCCTTAGCTCTGCAATACTACGTGCTTTAATAAATGGAGGATAAGCATAAAGAAAACAAGGCAAAACCACAATAATCTGTGGTTTTGCCTTGTTTGGGATGTGATTATCGTCGCTTTTGATTAACGCTTTACGGCTGGATGTATGGTGATCTTCTGCTGAGGAGCCATAGCGTTGTGTACCTTCTGGGTGCGAGCCTTAGCTACCTTCTGTGTAGCTGAGCACTTCACGTCAGCAGAAGAGGCTGCTGCCATGAACTCGTAGTTACCCTTGTCAAGGAGCCAGGCAGAAGCCTTCTCGTCGAACGAAGCCATGTCCATCGTATTCCAGGTCAGTGTGAGCACCTGGCTCTGGCCTGGCTCAAGGTTACGGGTCTTGCCATAAGCCTTGAGTTCCTTAGCTGGCTTGTCAAGCTTACCCTTTGGAGCCTTGACATAAGCCTGTACTACCTCGCGGCCAGCACGGTCACCTGTGTTGGTAACCTTCACTTCCATCTGGCACTTGTCGCCATCGATTACAGAAGAGACGATCTCATACTTGAAGTCGGTATAAGAGAGACCGAAGCCGAAAGGATAGGCAACAGCCTTGTTGAAGGTATCAAAGTAACGGTAGCCGATGTAGATGCCCTCCTGATACTCGGTGTAGTCCACGTTACGCTTGAGTTCTGGAGCTTTGTCAATCTGAGCCTTCTCAGCAGCATCCTTATTATATGCACGCGCGAACATACTCATATCGAATACGTAGTCAGCAGGGAAGTTGTCATCAGCAGGAGCATCGCCGTAGGCAATCTGCCAGGTCATAGGCAGACGGCCGCTTGGGTTTACCATACCTGTGAGCACATCCATTACACTGTTGCCGCACTCCTGACCAGGCTCGAAGGCGCAGAGGATAGCGTCAGCATACTCATTGATGGCAGCGGTCACGATAGGACCACAAACGTTGAGCACAGCCACAACGCGCTTGCCAGCCTTGTGATAAGCCTCTGCCACAACCTTAAAGAGTTCCTTCTCCTCAGCGGTGAGGAAGAAGTGCTCACGCTTGCGGTCGGCACCCTCGCCGCTGGTACGGCCCAGTGTGATGATGGCAATGTCGTTGTTCTTTACGTTCTCTGCCAGTACCTCAGCGGTTGGTACATACTCAGCTGCACGCAGAGGAGCAGTGATTGAGAATGCTGGTACGCCGTTAGGATAGTTCTCCTTGTTCTTCTCAGCGATGTGCTTCTTATAGGTAGCAGCAAGGGTCATATCAGGAGCCATGCCTGCATTACGGGCAGCCTCCACCATGCTTACGATGTATGGACCTACATTGGTACCACCAAAGCCCATGGCAGCAGGAACCATCTCATAGCTGGTAATACCATAGAGAGCTACGCCACGCTTTGCGTTGAAGCCGCGATGTGCAGCAGGGTTAATTGGCAGCGTATTGTCTGCGTTCTTCAGCAGCACCATACTTTCAGCACCCAGCTGACGTACTATGGCAGCATGTGACTTGAGGTCGGTCTCATTTGGATAGACGTAACCATTTGGTGTATGGCATTTGAGTACGAACTCCAGGGTACGCTTTACGCTGAGGTCGATAAGCGCCATGTCAAGGCTGCCGTCTTTGGCTGCGTTGAGGATAGCTTCACGCTGACGTGGCTGGCCTGGCTGCAGCATGTCGTTGCCTGCCTTGATGCTGGCTACGGCATCCTTGCCGGCGTTCCAGTCGCTCATTACAAGGCCGTCCCAGCCCCACTCTTCACGCAGGATGGTCTCGGTGAGGTCACGATCCTCACATGTATATTTGCCCTGCGAGCGGTTGTAAGAGGTCATGATAGACCATGGATTAGATTCTTTGACAGCGATCTCGAAGTTCTTCAGATACAGCTCGCGGATGGCACGCTGTGAAAGGCGTGAGTCGTTGTTGTTACGATTGGTCTCCTGATTGTTGATGGCAAAATGCTTCAGACAGGTACCTGAACCCTGGCTCTGTATGCCGTTGATATAACCGGCAGCAGTCTTTCCTGCCAGAACAGGATCCTCTGAATAATATTCATTGTTACGACCGCAGAGAGCCGAACGCATCAGGTTGACACCAGGAGCAAGCAGCACATCCAGACCGAAGTCACGTACCTCAGCGCCGATGGCTACACCAATCTGGTAGGCAGCCTCTGTATCAAACATGGCAGCAACGTTGGTCTCTGATGGGAACTCTGTAGTGATGTAGGTCTTGCTGTCCCACTCGCGAGTCTTGTTCATGTGCAGGCGGTGAGGACCGTCAGCCAGGTAAGCTGATACGATACCCAGGCGTGGGATGTCGCGTGTGCGGCCAGCGGTACCAGGGAACTTAACCTCACCAAAGCTCTGTCCACAACCAATCAGCATATCTACTTTCTCTTCAAGGGTCATTGCCTTGATCACTTCATCAATGTTATTGGCATTCAGCATAGGCTGTGCTGCAACCTGCAAGGCAGAGAGAGTTGCCACAACTGCAGCGCCCAACATTTTAATTGTCTTTTTGTTCATGATGATATTTTAGGGTTGTTAGGGATATAATAAAAACTCATAAGAAACCTTTTTATTGTATTCCTATGGCTTTTTATGATATATAGTTTAAGACGACAAGGAGGATGTGAAGGATTTTACACCCTCACATCCTTCATATCAGGATAACGGAAGATTACCAACCTGGGTTCTGTGGGAAGTCAGCACCTGTGTTGAGGTCGATATAGGTCTGTGGGATAGGCCAGTTCTTGAACTGGATTGGACCCTGGAACTCAGCCCAGCGACGTACCTCTGGATACTTCTTTGCCGAACCAGAAGCGGTGTAAGTGCCATAATCCATGATACGCTTCTGCCACTCCTCTGGCTTGTTGCGGAGCAGGGTAGCCCAGCGGTCTTCCTCCAGGAGGAGCTCACGCTCACGCTCATCAAGGATTACCTGAATATCAATGGTCGAAGCATTGTTGGCATTAGCACGGCTACGAACGGTGTTCAGAGCCTCAAGCGCTTCAGCAGTCTTGCCTGCACGGAAGTATGCCTCTGCCAGGAGCAGATAAGCATCAGCCGAACGAGCAATGTACTTGTTGCGATAGAGGCAAGCCTTTGGTACGAAGAAGAACCAAGGCCAACCGGTGTTCTCGGTATCCCAGTCCCACTGATCCATTGGAGTCTCCTTGTAGAAGATTGCGCCAAACATTGAGATCTCGTTCTCAGAAATGCCATTATAACCAGAAATTTCTTCCCAGCCTACATACTGTTCGAACATTGGGTGCAGCTCGTTGGTTACAAGGTACTTGGTGCGTACGCTGATTCCCTCGTCGTAACGGTAATCGCGCTCGGTGCCGAAGTTTCGCTCGGTCCATACGTCATAGGTAGCATCCCAAGTAATGGTATTTTGAGCCCAACCTGTACCGCCATGGATATAAGGTGAAGACTCGCCACCATACTTAGCAGCCACATGCTCTGAGAATGGTTTGCCGTATGAGTTACCAGCCACGTCGCCTTTCAGTCCACCGTAGTCCTGAAGTGCAGGAGAGAGCGAAAGGGTGATAGTGCGGTTGCCCTGGCTGCCATTAGCTGCATGAGTTCTGTAGTCTGGTGCTGCCATTGCAATCCAGATAGCCTCTGTGTTCTGCGCATTGATCATGTTCTGCGAAACGAAGAGGTCGGTGTAAGGAGTACCCTGTGGGAACGAGTTTGCAATACCGTTACGATCGCCAGGTGCACCAGGAGCACGCATACCGAAGCGAGAGGTCATCAATGGATGAGCTACGGTTACAGCCTTAGCATATTCAGCAGCCTTGTTGTAAGCACCTGTGTCGTTGGCCTCTACGCCAAGAGCGAGGTAAGCCTCTGCCAAATAGAGGGCAGCAGCATACTTGCTGGCACGGCCTGGCTGACCCATCTTGATGGTATTCTCTGGCAGCGAAGCATAAGCCAATTCAAACTCTGCAATGGCATACTTATAAACTTCAGCGCGAGGGTCACGTACATAGTCAACCTTCAGGTTCTCAACAAACTCATTTGCGATAGGTACATCGCCGTAGTACTCTGCGAGGCGAAGGTGTGCAATGCCACGGAGGAAGTGTGCTTCAGCCTCCAGACGGGTCTTGTCGGCCTCATTGCTCCAGGTTACGTTGTTAAGCTGTGAGATAGCCAGGTTAGCATAAGAGATCATCTTGTAATAGCCGTCCCACATTGACTTTACGAAGCCCGAAGTGGTCATCCAGTTCTTCTTGAAGTCACTGTAGTGAGTGTTTGAAACCTTGCAGTCGAGGATATCGGTACCTGCAGCACGGTAGGTAAAGTTGTCTGAGCCCATACCTCCTGCAAAGAAGAATGACTCGTACTGAGTGTAAGCAGCCAACACGGTAGCGAGCAGCTGATCGCTGTTGTTGAAGGCATTCTCAATGGTAACCTTGTCCTTTGGTTTCTCCTGAAGGAAGTCGTCGTCTGTCTCGCAAGCAGCGAAAGCGAGTGCTGCAGCGCCAAGACAAAGGTATTTATATGCTTTCATAATTGTTATGTTCATGAATTAGAATGATACATTAAGAGCCATGGTGATAGCACGTGGCAGATAGCAGCTGGTAGCTGAAGCTGCCTGAGGGTCGCTCATCTTCCAGTCAGGAGCGATGAAGAAGAGGTTGCGGCCTGACATAGAGAGCTTGGCATTCTTGATGCCATACTTCTTCACCAGTTCAGAGATGTTGTATGAGACGCTCAGATCCTGCAGACGGATGTGTGAGGTGCTGTTGTAAATCTGGTAAGCACCGCTTGGGTTGGTGTAAGCAGGGCTTGGACGGTCAGTGTCCTTATTATCTGGAGCCCAGAAAGGAACGTCAATAGCGCTCTTTGAGTGACCAGTATTATAGGTGGTATAAGCAAAGGTGTTGTTTGCCAGACCATAGCCGCCGCCACCGAAGATGCCGCTAAGCATTACATATACCTGCCACTTCTTATAGGTGAAGGTATTGGCGAGGTTTACGCGGAAGTTCTCCATGGTGTAGCCGAGGATCTTACGGTCGTCAGCCGAAGGAGTCTCAACCTCCTGACCATCCTTGTTGATGAAGAATGGAGTACCATTCTCTGGGTTGATGCGTGATACCTCATAGCCATAGATAGCACCGAGTGACTTACCGAGGAAGAGTGAGCTGGTAATATCATCCTGACCGTCACCATAGAGGTCAACGAGTTCGTTGCGGTTGAGTGTGAAGGTGAGGTCTGAAGTCCAGCGGAAGTTCTTGGTCTTCATGTTGGTTGAGTTGGCATTGATTTCAATACCCCAGTTGTCCACCTGACCCATGGTTGCCTTCTGGTTGGTAACACCACTACCCATTACAGGGATGTTACGGTTGAAGATCTGGTCAGTGGTCTCTGACTTATAGGCATTGAGTTCGAAGTGGAGGCGACGGTTCAGTACATCTGCCTCGAAGCCGCCGTTCCAAGATACGGTAGTCTGCCAGCCAAGACCAGAGTTACCCAGGGCGTTGATTGCCTGACCCCAGTGGATGTTGCCATCATAGTAGTTAGGAATACCACCTGCCTGACCGAGTACGATAGTAGAAAGTGTGCCGTAAGGAGCGAGGGTCTGAGCACCGTTCTTACCCCAAGAGAGCTTCACCTTCAAGTTGTCAAGCCATTCCTTGGTACCCTTCATGAACTCCTCGTTCGAGATAGTCCATGCGCCACCGAATGCAGGGAAGTTACCCCACTTATTGTCCTTACCGAATACAGATGAACCGTCACGGCGGATAGAGGCGTTCAAGTGATAGGTGTCGCGGAGTGACCACATCACACGTGCGAGGTAACCAACGTCAGTGTGGAGGTTGTATGATGGGCTGTTGACAATCTGCGTACCAGCATTGCCAAGGCCATACCAGCCGGTCAGAGTGTTGCCAGCAGTGGTGAAGCCCTTGCCTGAGTAACCCTCACCTACGGTCTCCTGGCTGTCACGTGTATAAACCAGCGAACCGCTGATGTAATGATCACCGAATGATTTAGAGTAAGAGAGGATATAGTCCATTACCCAGTTGATTGCCTCTGAATGAGAAGTAGAACCATTAGCCTCCTTCAGGTCATAATACTGTGCGCTATAGCCCTTGCCCTCCCAGTCGCTTGAGAGGAGTGCTGGATAGTAGCTCTCGTGAGTGAATGACTTATTGTCGCTGTTAGACTTTGAGTATGAAGCATTGACACGGAGGTTCATGCCCTTCACCCAAGGAATGTTGATGCTGGCAAAGCCACCCAGGGTCATGTGTGTACGGCGGTTGTCCTTATCGCGGGTGTTAGTTGCATCCCACAGAGGGTTGAACTGTGTAGCATCCTGGCCGTCAGGGAACTTGCGGACGTCACCATTTGGCAGATAAGGCTCACCGTAAGGAGTCATATCAAAGTTGCCGGCGCCAACTGCATACGAGTCATCAATGGTGTAAGCATAGTTGAAGTTGGTACCAACCTCAAGCCAGTCTGTGATCTTTGAAGAAACGTTCATTGCCATGTTGTAGCGCTCAAACTCGTTGCCCTTCAGTACACCCTTCTGACCAGAGTGACCTGCGCTGATGAAGTAGTTGGTCTTCTCTGTAGCACCTGACATATTCAGGTTGTAGTTCTGGGTATAGCCCATCTGGGTGCCAAGATCCTGCCAGTCGGTCTCCTTGCCCTTCTCATAGTTAGCCTTCTCAAAGGCGGTCATGAAGCCAGTGTCATGCAGATCGCTTGAAGCATTCTTGATGTTCTTGTAGCGGATGTAGTCTGCACCAGAGAGGTACTTCTGGGTGTAAGTCTTGCCTGAGAACTGGTGAGAGGTTGAGAAGCTGATCATTGGCTTACCCTCCTTACCCTTCTTTGTAGCAACCATGATGACACCGTGAGCAGCCTTCGAACCGTAAGCAGCCAGTGAAGTTGCATCCTTCAGTACGCTGATGCTTTCGATAGAGGTTGGATCAATGTCATCCAGGTGACCAGAGAAGATTACGCCATTGAGGATGATGAGTGGCTCATCATTGGTGGCATTGATACTCTTCTTACCACGTACGCGGATGCTTGAACGTGAACCTACGCTTGCTGATTCTGCGCCCATCTGTACACCAGAGAGACGACCGCGGAGGAGGTCAGTGGTAGATGAGAGGTTCAGGTCGGCTACAGGTGACTCTGACATCTTGACCTGATCCACCGAACCAGTAAAGTTCTTTGCCTTGGTGGTACCGTAGCCGATGACTACTACCTCTTCAAGGTTCTCTGAGTTCTCTGAAAGCTTCACCATCATCTTTGGCTCTGCTTTCACTTCCTGTGTGAGATAACCCACATACGAAATTACAAGTACGGCATCTTTCTTTACAGAGAGGGTAAAGTTACCGTCAATGTCTGTTACGTTACCGTTTGTGGTACCTTTCTCAAGGACGCTGACGCCAATCAGTGGTTCGTCAAGGTCATCGACAACGGTACCCGTTACAGTCACCTTAGCCTGTGCCCAAGCCAGAGGGACCATCACGAGAAGGAACAGAAGCAGCATTACGCTACGCTTCCATCCGGATTTCTGTTTGTTGATCATAAGTAATTAGTTTTTGTATTGTGTGTAAAATGGTTTGTTTAGTCTGAAGTGCTCTCATGCGTATGTATGTACATATTATATATATTATAAGTCCCGAAAAACTTCCCTCCTCTCTCTTTGAGGAGGGAAGCTCTCGCCGGTTTCCCGGATTACCTATACACTATCAACATTAACATACTAAAATCGACGGTGCAAAGGTAGGTCATTTTCTTGGTTCTTTGGTTTCGTGTTCGTTTAGATTTGTTTCATAAATGTCCAAATATTTTCAGTTTTTGTCAAAACAGCACGCTAATATTTGTTTTATTCCCCAAAATCTGCTATTTTTGCACTCAAAACAAAGCAAAAACCTTCGTCAGTCAGACGCTAACACACCCATGAGTATTTATAAACTTACCTTCATTCTTTGTTCTCTCTTTCTTGCTGCATGTTCGGTTGAATACCCCGAGCATGCAGCCGATTCATCTCCTTCTGATCTCCAGATCTCCAGTACTCTCTCCAATTTCCGAATCTCCAGCATAGCCGTTGATCAGGAGGGTTACGTCTGGCTCGGCACCTCGCGTGGTTTGAACCGCTACAATGGTGATGACATGCATCAGTACTTTTGTAATGATGAGCCTAACGCCATTCCGGACAATCGTATCAACTGTGTCTTCTGTGACTCCAAAGGCCGCATCTGGGTCACTACCAAGAATGGTGTGGCACGCTATACGGATCAGGATGATTTCGAGCAGATACCTATCAGCTACAATAATCCCCGCTGTCAGAAGATGGCAGAGAACAGTCTGGGGGAGATCTTCGTCATTCAGACCAACGTCATTCTCAAATACAATGCAGAGAGCAACCGCTTTGAGAAGGCTATTGAGGATGTTTCCTACATTGATCCTTTCTATCAGGACATCTTTATCGATGAGGAGAACCATCTCTGGGTAGTTGATGACCGCAGTGTCACCTCGTACAGCACCGTCACTTGTAAGCAGATTGACAGCCTTGACCTGGGTCCTGATCCTGAGGTTCAGACCGCCGCTCTCATTGGTGGTCAGCTGTGGATTGCCACATCTCAAGGCCTGCATCTATATGATGTCAATGCGCGTCAATGGCTCGAAGTGCCAGTATCTATACGCGAACATTATTTATATAATAAGTCAAGGCTGCATACTATCATCTGTGTCAACGAGCGTTATATACTCTTCAGTTCGGGTGATGGCATCTTTCTCTATAATCCCAGTACGGGCAGAGTGTTGCATCAGAATGATCCGCAGTTCCCGATGGCGGCACCCAGTTTCCCTGTCACACGTGCGCTGTCAGACACGCACGGCAACCTCTGGCTCTGCTCTGACTCCCATGGATTCGTGGTACGCCAGCAGCGCAGTACCCGTTTCAATACCAGTACTCCTTATGTCAATGCACTGGTGGGTAAGCCAGTGGTGGCGCTCTTTTTTGACCATCAGCAGACGCTTTGGGTAGCTACGGAGGATGAGGGTATCTATTGTTATGAGACCAAGACCAACAGTATTGCCCATTTTGACAAGACCGCGGTGCTCAAAAGTTCTGGAAAGGTCACCCATCGCATCAACTCACGTATCCTCTCACTTTACGTTGATCATCAGGGCGATCTCTGGATCTCTACCACCCCTAAAGGTCTGGTACAGATGAGGCGTCGGGGGGATAAGCTGGAGTTTGTCAATTATTTTGACCTTCCCTCTGTTATTGTGATGCAGGAGGATATGGAGGGTTCGCTCTGGGCAGGTTGCTATGGCAATACCTATTTCTCCAAGCGCCCTTATGAGTCGCAGTTCCGTGAACATCACCTCTTCAGCAATACCTTCAGCTATCTCTCCTGTATGCAGCTGCTGCATGATGGCAGTTTCGCTATCCTGGTACGTGAGCAGGGATTGCGCTACATCAATCCTGAGACGCAGGAGCAGACAGCGCCCGTCATTCCTGACTCCGTGCTGCAGCGCTGCATAGCCCGCAGTATCTTCCTGCCCAGCGCGCTCACAGAGGGTCCTGACGGTAAGCTCTGGATTGGTACCATCAGCAACGGTCTGATGTGCTATGATCCCACCACGGGGCAGCTTGAGAATATTCCTGGAGCCCCTTGTGAAGATATTGCAAGCATCGAGATTGACCCTAAGGGCAATCCTTGGGTCAGCACACAATACGGCATCGGCAAGTATAATGTCAGCACCCATTCGTTCACCAACTATTACAGCACGGACGGACTGGGCGGTAATGAATTCTATGATCGCGCCTCCTGTCAGTTCCCTAATGGTTTGCTGGTATTTGGCGGACCGCATGGCCTGACGGTATTTGATCCGCTCAATGTGCCAGAAGAGCAGGAGGGATGCATCTATCTGCAGGATCTCAAAGTTCATAACCGGCTGGTACGTCCAGGTGAAGAGCAGGCTATCACGAGTAGGCTCAGCCATTGTGACGCTATCCATCTGAAGCACAATCAGGCAAACTTCAGCATCTCTTTCTCTGCCCTCGACTATTGTGAGGAGGAGCGGTACAACTATCAGTACATGCTTGAGGGGGTCAATCACACCTGGGTTGAGGCGAACAGTAACCGCGAGGCTGTCTTTGCCAATATCCGTCCGGGCAACTATACCTTCCGCGTACGCACCACCAATAAGGATAAGGATCGAGTCATTGCCGAGACCTCCATCCCCGTACATATTCATCCCTCCGTATGGGGCAGCTGGTGGGCGTGGCTCTGCTATCTGATACTCATTGCTGCGGTTGTGCTCAACATCATCCGCCTCTATCGCCGCATCCGTCAGGAGAAGAAGAACCGGCTTCAGAGCCAGCGCGAGCGTGAGCAGGAGCATCGCATCAATCAGATGAACATGAGTTTCTTTGCCAACGTCAGCCACGAGTTCCGTACGCCGCTCACTGTCATCTCTGCCCCTATCAGCCAGCTCTGTCAGGATGAGCAGCTCAAGGATGAGCATCGCCGCCTGCTTAAGGTGGTGAACCGCAGCGTCAATCGTATGCTTCAGCTGGTCAATCAGATGATGGACTTCCATAAGCTTGAGGATGATACCCTTCATCTGGAGGTGAAGCGGCAGGATGTGGTCGGCTTCTTGCGCAATGTGGTGGAGTTCTTCTCGGTCAATGCGCATGACAAGAATATTGACTTCCACACCCATGGACTGGAGGATATCTGTGTGATGTGGGTGGATCTGGACAAGCTGGAGAAGATTCTCAATAACCTGTTGGGCAATGCCATGAAATATACGCAGGTTGGCGGCAGGGTAGATCTGAGCCTTGATGTCATCTCTGCCCATGAGGCACGTCAGCTCTTCCCTGCAGCTGATCTGCAGGAGGAGATGCAGTATGCCAAGATTATGGTGACTGACAATGGTGCCGGCATCCCGGAGGATCAGCGAGAGAAGATCTTCAAGCGATACTATCAGTTGCGCAATAAGTCAGCACAGACTTTCAACTGGGGTACGGGCATCGGACTTTACTATGCCCATAGCCTGGTGCGGCTCCATCACGGGCAGATTCGTGTCATGGATAATCCTGATGGTAGTCAGGGCAGCTGTTTCTGCTTTATTCTGCCGGTCAATCAGGAGGCTTACAGTGAGTCGGAGTTCGCTGCCGATAACCAGAATCAAGCCTCGCTCTTCCCGCTGCAGGATCAGTTGGCTGCCGCTTCTGCCCCAACCCCGCAGACTGCTGCCGTCTCGCCAGAGGCAACGGATCGCTCCAAGCCGCATATCCTGGTTGTGGATGATGATGTGGATGTGATCCATTATCTGAAATTGCTGCTGGCTAAAGATTTCCGCGTCACCTGCCGTTTTGATGCCAATACCGCCCTTGAGACGCTCCGTAAGCAGGATGAGGAGGTGGATCTTGTCATTTCGGACGTCATGATGCCTGGCACGTCGGGCTTCCAGCTCTGTCAGCAGATCAAGGAGGATGACCAGCTCTGCCACCTGCCAGTCATACTCGTCACCGCCAAGAATACCGTCAAGGATCAGATTGAGGGACTCAATGCTGGTGCTTTGGCGTATGTCACCAAGCCCTTTGATCCCGCTTACTTGCAGGCTCTCATCAAGCGCCTGCTCGGCACGCGCGACCAGACCCGCAAGGCGCTGCAGGAAAGCACGCAGACACCGGTGCTTGAGGAGAATGTCCTCTCTGCCCAGGACAAGGCTTTCATGAACGAGCTCTACCGCCTTATGGAGGAGGAACTCTCTAATCCGGACATGGACGTGACACGCCTCACGGATATGCTTCACGTCTCGCGCTCTAAGCTCTACTACAAGATCAAGGGTCTGACGGGCGAGAATCCAAGTTCTTTCTTCAAGACCTACAAGCTCAACCGTGCCGCAGAGCTGATACGTGAGGGCAAGTACAACCTCTCGGAGATTTCGCTCCTCACGGGCTTCAGCACCCTCTCGCACTTCTCTACCAGCTTCAAGCGCCACTTTGGCGTCGCCCCAAGTGAGTATTGATTCGATTCCTCGATTCCTCGAAAAATCGTATAATCGAATAATCGAATAATCGTATAATCGAATAATCGAATAATCTAAAACCCGCTAAATCCAAAAAATCGTATGAAATCCCTCTTCCTTGCTGCCATGATGGCAGCCCTCGCCCTGCCCGCTATTGCGCAGTGGCAGCGTGTACCAACCCCTAATGACACCCTCCAGTCAGTACGCGTCAATCCGAATGGCAGTGTCACGTACAGCATTTATGCCCCAAAGGCACGTACCGTATCTCTGGCAGGTGATGCTATGCCTTGGGGTGTCAAGGTGGATGCCAAGGAGCAGCCCAATGGCGTGTGGAGCTTCACTGTGCCACAGGTTACACCAGGCGTTTACCGCTATCATTTCGTAGTGGATGGAGTGCAGGTCTATGATCCAAAGTCTCCTGCTACCACCGAACAGACTGCTTGCGCTATGGTTGCCCCTAAGGGCGATGAGTTCTTTGCCTATCGCACAGATGTGCCTCACGGAGCTATGGCAGTCCGCACCTATGAGTCCAAAACCCTCGGCACCACCCGTACTATGCGCGTATGGACTCCAGCCGGCTATGAGAAATCCACACAGAAGCTGCCCGTCCTCTATCTGATCCACGGTGGCGGCGATACTGATACCTCTTGGCCAGGTGCCGGCGCTGCTGGCAATATCCTGGATAACCTGCTGGCTGAAGGCAAGATGAAACCCATGATCGTAGTTATGCCGAATGGTACCATTGATGTGGCTGGCGACTTCACGGGCGAGGTGCCTCTCTTTGCTCAGGATATGGTCACGGATATCATCCCATTCATTGAGCAGAACTACCGCTGCCTCACTGACCGAAAGAACCGTGCCATGGCTGGCCTCTCCATGGGTGGTATGGAGACGCTTGAGACCTGTCTGCAGAACATTGATATGTTCAACTACGTCTGGGTGCTCAGCTCTAGCTTCAAGCCAGGCAGCGACTTCCATCAGGAGGCAGAACGTCTTCAGGTGTTCCAGAATGCTGCTAAAATCAATAAGACCTGGAAGGTGTTTGCCTTCACGCAGGGCGGTCCTACTGACATTGCCTATCAGAATGGCGTAAACTGCCGTAAGGTCTTTGATGAGGCAGGCGTAAAGTACGAATACAACGAAGTATCTGGCGGTCATAGCTGGGAAGCCTGGCGTCAGAACCTTTACGATCTGGCTCAACGCTTGTTCAAGTAAGAAAGACTGGCATTTGCAGCTTTGGCATCCATTTTAGAACTTTAAATGGCTGCCGAGCCTTCGGATCGTCCATTTCACAACCGAGAAATTGCAGCCGAGCCCTCGGGGCGTCCATTTCACAACTGTGAAATTGTTGCCAAGGTTTCGGATCGTCCATTTCACAACTATGAAATGGCTGCCAAGACCTCGGGACGTCCATTTCACAACGGAGAAATGGCAGCCAAGGTCTCGGGACGTTCGTTTACATACTATCAAATACAATCCGATGCCTCGGATTCGTTGTCAGTAACGTTTGGCAACAAATCCGAGGTGTCGGATTACTTTTTGCTCATTTTATTATGTTGTAGAACACAAAAAGCGGTAGAAATGAGAGAAAAAGTACTGTTTTCGGTCTAAAAATTTGCAAGATATCAACAATCTTTTTACCTTTGCGGCGTGAATTATTGTAATTTGTGGTGAAATATTACTCAATTCATAGCCATTGATAAGTATCGATTTTTATTTTGCAATCAGGACAGATGAAATTTTTTGATAGATTTTTCCTATTCTTCATAGGAGTACTCTTTGCCACCCTCCTGGCAAGCTGTCAGGATGAGGACTTTGGCTACACAGCACAAGAGATCCGCACCGCCGCTTTCCGCAAGAATTTTGAGAAGGAATTCGGCAAGATAGACCCTGACCAGAACTGGGACCTTTCTCGCGCTATGCCTCGTACTGCAAAGTATGAGCCATGGGGTCATAGTGAGGCTACAAGGGCGATACCGGGTATCTCGGTAGGTAATCCTTCTGATATTATCAAACAAGTAGAAGGTGACCAGTGGTACTCTGTGTTGCAGGAGACGCTTGATTGGATGCATAACAACCTTGTAGAGGGTAGAAACAACACGGTAGCAGGCGAACCTTTCTCTCTGCTTCCTCCTACCTCTAATGATTTTGCGCTCATACCTATCTATATAGGTCAGCACAAGATGGACTGGTCTCTCCATCTGGTAACTGGTGGTAAGGATTATAAGGTTTGGAGTGAGTGGGAAGGTTCGATAGGTATCCAGATGAAAGAAAACGAAAACTCGAACTGGAAAAATGTTGAAAGTAACGAGAATACCCTGGATGCTTACTCCGTCCAGGCTAAGCCTATTCTTCTTAATCATACCGCTATCACAACAGATTTCTTCTTCTACCTCAGTATTGATAAAGGTCACATGAAGAATGAAAATGGTATAAGTGGGTATGAATATCATGATGGTAATTACGCTAAGACCGGAGCAGCACAGCGTTCGGATGAAGGCATGATGCTGGCTCTTAATTGTCCTATTCCTAGCAATATCGGCAAAACTGGTAAGCTGCAAAATGAGGTAATGATTATCAGCTGTGAGGACTCAAATGAGGCAGACGGTGACTACGATATGAATGACCTGGTCTTCCTCGTTGTGGGTTATCCAGATATCCCAGACCTGGTAGAATATACTCGTAAGCGCTATATGTGTGAAGACTTGGGCAATACCTTTGACTTTGACTTTAATGACGTTGTAGTTGATGTTGATCAGTCTGTTGTGAAGCGTGCCGTACTGAATTCTTCTGCTACATGGGTTGAATTTATAGAGGAAGAAAGTTCGCTGAAACAATATGCCACAGTAAAACATCTTTGTGGTACCTTACCATTCCGACTCCAAGTGGGTGAAACCCAATTTAATACCGTTTCAAACCCAACGAATCATCAGCAGACAATCTCAGAATTAAGAGATGACACCCGTGCAGATGATGCTAACAATGAATCATCTGAAGGTAATGGTGTGAATTGGAATCCTGAAGTTAATAAAGAAATTTCAGGATGGGATCCTACAACCAACAATATCTATCTGAGTGTAAGTAATAAGACGAATCCTCTTGAATACGTATTTACAGATAAGTTTGGTACAGAGGTAACTGAACAGAACGAAGGGGACTTTATTTACATAATTGATTTCCCGGATGCCGGTAAGACCCCTCTGATTATTTGCGTAGATCAGACGGTCAACTGGCAGGAGGAGAATGTGCATATTCCTGAGAGCTGGTGGAAGACAGGCGAAGTCTTCTACAAGAAAGTTGTTCTCTCTTGTGAACCTGTAGGTGCATGTTCGTTTACAGGAGATGGTTCGTACCCTAATGGTTCTAAGGTGGTGATTACCGCTCGTCCTAATGAGGGTTATATCTTTGATCAATGGAGCGATGGTAATAAGGATAACCCTCGTACCTTTGATTCGGTTAATGAAAACATAACACTTACGGCTCTGTTCCATGAGCGTAGTCAGGTTAATGTTAGCTGGAGATATGAAGGAGCCGAAAGTGTGACCCTGAGCGCAACAATCAATGACGAAGCACAATCGTCTGGTGCTACTTATTTAGAAGGCACAAAGATTCACTTTACAGCTACAAGTACAGATCCAAACAAGGAACTTGCTTCATGGACAATAGATGATGCTATTATCTCTACCAAGGCAAGCTTTGATTATACTGTTAGCAATACGTATGGTGAGGAGGTAACACTTGTTGCTCATTTTGCAGCCCCTTGGTGGGATGTGGAGGTATCAGATGGAGTAATCTGGAGTGGTTCTGAACAATTTAATGGTTACAAGCAGTTTAATAGCATCAGTGACTATGATGTTGACAATGCGCCAACTTATAGTGAGACCAATGGTAATTATCGCGAAGAGTATAAGCGCCTCATCAAGTCTCTTAAGACAGGAAGCCGCTACATCTTGTTTGAATTTGAGAATGCTATTAGCAATGGTAGCATGACAGTAAGAAATGCAAGCTGGGGTGAAATTTCAAATATCTCAGGCATAAATAAGAATTATGTGCTTCTTACTTTGACTGACGAGCAGGCGCAGTCATTGATTGACAACAATGGTATGCGTATTGAGTTTAATTTGAATGGCACTTTGACAGCTGTCAAGGCATTGAAAGAAGCTCCTGACTTCTTGCATACCGTAACAGTCACAGCGACAGAAGGTGGCACAGCTTCTATCGACAAGGAAAAAGTTGATCACGGTGAATCTGTCACCCTTACTGCCACACCAAATGCAGGTAAGGCATTCAAGGGATGGAAGGTGAACGAGAACGATGAGAATTTCGCCTCAACTGCTAATCCTTGGACGATAAACAATGTGACTACAAACCTCAGTTATGTTGCGGTGTTTGGGGATCCTGCTCTCTATTCAGTCTCAATTGCAAATAGCATCACAAATGGTATGATTTCGATTAAGACTGATCCTGATAAGGACGGCAAGTATTATGAGACAACACAAGTTACAATTGAGGCGACTCCAGATGAAGGTTATGTAGTTGATTATTGGACAAAGGATGGTTCAAAAATCTCAGGAGTAACAAGAGAAGAATATAAGTTCTATCCAGATGCTGATGCTGAATATGGCGTGGTATTCAAGGTTAAGCCTGCTGGACCAACAGTGCTCTTTGAGGGAGAACAGGCAACAGACGGTTGTCAACGGATACCTATTGAAAATCTGGATGCCTTCTATGACGGTGCTATTGTTAAGATATATTTTACCGGAAGTTGGCTTAATGTACATTATGGA
Organism: Bacteroidales bacterium; assembly: GCA_045617885.1. GTDB lineage: Bacteria > Bacteroidota > Bacteroidia > Bacteroidales > UBA3663 > Liminaster. Next base: position 31,099 of record JAZLJN010000088.1, read on the forward strand.
CAATGGAATCAAAAAGAAGGATGGACTGAAAATCCAAGAACAAAGATACTATCTCTAGACGATGTGTCTGAAATTAAAGAGAAAGGTCTTTGGGCTCATGGTGACGGTAAAGTAACTAAAGTCACTATAGAATAATGATAAAGAAGCACCTGTAAGCTCCTGCTTGCGGGTGTTTTCTTTTAGAAACATTTGGAACTTCGGAAATAATATCGTATCTTTGCGGCGTCAAATTTTGATTTGTCACTATGTCCCCTCTCGACCCACGTCAGCGATTTAAGATGGAGCAGAGCCAGAGCAAGCTCTCTGATGCTCTGAAACGTGACGTTTGTGCAGACTATTACGAGGGGTATTTCTCTGTGACGCTGCATGTGAAGGAAAAAGCGCCTGTGCTGGGTGAAGTAGTGGGTGTGGCTGGTGCTCCTGCAGACAGCAAGGATGCTCCCCGTATGGAGTTAAGCGAACTGGGAAAAGCCATTGAACGTAAGTGGAATGAAATTCCGAGCTTCGACCCGAACGTGACGCTGATAGAGAAACAGGTGATGCCTGAACATTTCCATGGGCTGCTTCACATGACACGAGTAGAGAAGCGGCATCTGGGGCGTGTGATTGGCGGTTTCATGATAGGATGTACGCACGCCTATTGGGACTGTCTGGGTATCCAGTGGCAGAAGGTGCCGCCTAAGGTGAGCATGCAGGATCGGGATCATACACGGAGTTACCGTGGCCCATCGCTTTTTGAGCGAGGATATAATGACGTCGAGCCTCTTACGCAAGAGGAACTGGAGGTGAAGATCGCCTATATACGTTCGAATCCGGAGCGCAGACTAATCAAGCGCCAACGTCATGAATATTTCATCGTAAGGCGGGATATGCATAGCGCGAACTGGACAGCGCAGCGACTGCAATCCACGCTGCTTGCTGACAAGGGATTGAGCCGCCAGCCTGCCATTCTGGCAGAGGCATGGCAGGAGGTGATGGTGAAGTTGGCTCGCGTTGAGGCATCGGCTCTAAGTGATGTGCAGAGGGCGGCACAGAAGCAAGTGGCTGGAGTAAGCGAAAGGCTCTGCTTGGCATTGGCTGGAAATCGCGCGCTGCTGACTGCTGGCAGACGGCTGTTGCCGCTGGTATGCCACAGAGCGGATGCACCATACTTTGAGCAACAGAAAGATGCCGTGATGCGGGAGGCACGGGCTGGCGCTATCATTGTCTCTGCCTTTATCAGCCCTCGCGAAAGGGAGATACGGAAGGCGCTGATGCAAGAATCCCTGCCGCTCATAGAGGTGGTGGATAATGGCTTCAGTCCGAGATATAAGCCATGTGGCCAGGCTTTCTATGCCTGCGCCCGTGGGTTGCTGCTGCAGATTTCACCCTGGGTGTATAAATATCAGCGGGATGTGAGAGTATCACGCCCTATGTGTCTGGTGATGAATGAGCTGGTGCGATGCATCTGCAAGATGCCGGATGACTGGTGGAAGACACGGTGAGCCGCAGAGGGCGCTGGGGCGAAGGCATGACTGGCAGCTGGAGGCGAGCGATATGGAGCCTGGGCGAAAGAAACGACGGACGCTTGAGCGTCCTGCATAAGATGGTAGCAACGGCCGATATCACAAAGGAATGCAGCAAAGACTGATAAGCCAAAGGCCGATGCAGTAAAGGCAGATAAGCCAAAGGCCAATGCAGTAAAGGCAGATAAGCCAAAGGCAAAAGCAGCAAAGGCAGATAAGCCAAAGGCCGATGCAGCAAAGACTGATAAGCCAAAGACAGATGCAGCAAAGACTTATAAGCCAAAGGCCGATGCAGCAAAGGCAGATAAGCCAAAGGCATGCAGCAAAGGCAGATAAGCCAAAGGCCGATGCAGCAAAGGCAGATAAGCCAAAGGCAAAAGCAGCAAGGCTAATAACATATAAAACAAATGATGATACAGAAGAGACTGACGGCGGCAGCGGTGATGATTGCTGCGATGGGGCTGATTTGTTCTTGTGCAAAGGACGATGAGCCTTCGTTTGATAAATACAGGCTGGAGTGTTATGAATACCTGGAGCAGAATGCTATGCGCGAGGAGGTGATTACTACCCTCTCGGGCCTGCAATATGAGGTGCTGCGCGAGGGTACTGGCAAGCAGCCTACGGTGTCGGATATGGTGCGCTGTCATTATAAGGGATGGCTGATAGATGGCACGGTGTTTGACTCCAGCTACGAGAAGGGTGGCTCTATTGTCTTTGCGCTCAATGGGGTGATAGCTGGCTGGAAAGAGGGCTTGCAACTGATGAAAGCTGGTGCTATGTACCGCTTCTATATCCCTTATACTTTGGGTTATGGCCCTTATCAGCAGGGTGATATCCCTCCGTATTCTGCACTTATCTTTGAGGTGGAGCTGATAGAGGTACTGTAGTGAGCGGACAGCACAAAGAGCTAAAGCCTCTACTTGCTCAACCTCCGCTACGCTTCGTATCGTGCGAGCAAGCTCGGAGCTCGCCGAAAGCATAAAAAAAGCTTCGACCTGTACGGTTTGAACACAGATTTAACGGATCAAACGGATATAACGGATTATCTCATACAGATATAACGGATTATCTCATACAGATATAACTGATTATCTCAAACACGAATTAAAACGAATTGAAACAAATTTGCTTTAATTTGCTTAAATTTGCGTTTTATAAAAATCCGTTAAATCCGTTAGATCTGTGTCATCTGCGTTCTATTCGCCATAACAGGCATCCACCTTACAGCTCGAAAAGCTTTTTTTAAGGCTGCGAGGACCCCAATATCCCTAACATCCCAAAAAAATCAATAGTTTTGGAGCTATTATTATAATTCCGCTGCGCGATGCTGCAGCACCACGCAGTAAGATTCGAATGAAAAGAGATAATTTGATGTTAACTTAATATATAAATAATGAAGTACAAACTTTTAGCAACTATGGCAATGATGAGTGGCATTATGGTCACTTCATGCAAGCAGGAGGGTGCAACGAATCCTCTGCTCGAAGAGCCTACGGCCAAATACGGCATTGTGGACTATGACAAGATTACAGTGGAGAACTTCCGCGAGGCTATCCTCAAAGGTATGGAGGAGCAGAAAAAGGAGATCGAAGCTATCGTGAATAATCCTGAAGAGCCCACCTTCCAGAATACGGTGGCTGCACTGGACCAGAGCGGCAAGCTGCTTAATAAGGCTACGCTGATTTTCATGGATCTCTCGGACAGTAACTCTACCCCAGAGATTGAGGCGCTGCAGACCGAACTCTCGCCTCTGATGGCGGCTCATTCGGATGATATCTATATGAACGAAGCCCTCTTTGAGCGCGTGAAGGCGGTGCATGACAAGCATATCGTGCTGCGCGGTCCTATTGACCAGGAGATGCCAGAGCGTCTGAATGCAGAGCAGCAGTCGGTGCTGAAGAAGGTGTACAAGGAGTTTGCCAAGAAGGGTGCAGAGCTTAATGCTGACCAGAAGGCTGAATTACGTGAACTGAACCAGCAGCTCAGCGCTCTGCAGCTCCAGTTCAGCCAGAACCTGATGCATGAGACCAATAATACCTATGTGACCGTAGATACCCGCGAGGAACTGGCTGGTCTGCCAGAGGCAAACATCGAGGCTGCTGCCGAGATGGCAAAGGCGCAGGGACAGGAGGGCAAATATATGTTCAACATGCAGCGCCCTTCATGCAACCCAGTGCTTCAGTACTGTGAGAACCGCGAGCTGCGTCACAAAATCTATGATGCCTACTATAACCGCGGCAACCAGAACAACGAATGGGACAACAAGGATATCTGCCGCAAACTGGTAGAGCTGCGTCTGCAGCGTGCAAAGCTGATGGGCTATAAGAACTGTGCAGAGCAGATTCTGGAGAACCGTATGGCTAAAACGCAGGAGAATGTGTATGACCTGCTCAATGCTGTGTGGGGTCCTGCAGTAGCCAAGGCACAGGAGGAGCTGGCAGACATCCGCGAAGAGATGAAGAAAGATGGAGTAGCAGGTGAGCCTGAAGGTTGGGACTATATGTACTACAGCAGTCGCGCCAAGGCTGCCAAGTATAGCATCGATGAGGAGAAACTGGCTGAATACTTCGAGATCAACAATGTGCTGAAGGGAATCTTCTACACCGCAGAGAAACTGCACGGACTGACTTTTAAGGAAATCACTGGACAGGTGCCAACCTATGAGAAAGAGGCGCAGACCTGGGAGGTGTACGACAAGACGGGCGAGGTAGTAGCCATCTTCTACAACGACTACTATCCACGTGATGGAAAGGGCGCCGGTGCCTGGATGACCGACCTGCGTTCACAGAGCTATACTACAGATGCTGAAGGCAAGGAGGTGCGTCAGATTCCTGTCACCATCAATGTATGCAACATGACCCGTCCGAACGCCGAGGGTGCTGCCCTGCAGAGCATTGACAATGTGACAACGATGTTCCATGAGTTCGGTCATGCCATGCATTTCATGCTGCACGACGTACACTACAATGCCACCTACGATGTGGAGACCGACTTTGTGGAGCTTCCATCACAGGTGAATGAGCACTGGGCGCTTGAGCCAGAGGTACTGCAGGTTTATGCCAAGCATTATAAGACGGGCGAGGTAATTCCTGCCGAACTGCTCAAAAAACTGGACGAGAGCGGCAAGTATGGACAGGGCTTTGCGACGGTAGAGTATCTGGCAGCATCGCTCGTAGATATGGATCTGCATACCCTCACCGAGATTCCTGCTGATCTGGACGTGATGAAGTTTGAGGAGGAGGTACTGGAGAAGCGCGGCATCCCACGCCAGATTCTGCCACGTTACCGTGTGACAAACTTCAGCCACTGCATGGGTGGCGGCTACACAGCCGGCTACTACTGCTATATGTGGAGCGAGGTGCTGGATTGTGATGCCTTCGAGGCATTCAAGGAGACAGGCGACATCTTCAATCAGGAGCTGGCGCTGAAGTTCCGCAAGGCATGCCTCGAACCAGGTGGCATTGATGACGGTCTGACCATGTATAAAAATTTCCGCGGTCACGACCCACAGATTGATGCTCTGCTGCGTAACCGCGGTTTGAGTAATGCTGCCTGCCGATAAGCGCAGCGCTCAGTATTCTGAATCAGAACCAGAGTGGGAGGGCCGTCAGGGTCAGCATCGCAAGGATGATGAAGATGGTCCACCACTCGTTAAAGGTGGTATGGACATTGGCCTGATGAATGGTCAGCTGAATGCAGAAGAAGAGCGAAAGCAGACTGGTATAGAATGAAAGGTGGTGGATATCGAACAGAAAAATCACCACCATAAAGATACTTAAGGTAGAAATCAAAGAAATGCTGGCACCGGCGCGTATGCTGTTGCCAGCATTTAATAGTAATGCGGCAATACTATAGATAATAACCAGCAGGGCTATCAGCCCGAGAAACAGCCACTGCCAGACACCAAAGCTCTCAATCTGTGCCACGGAGAACTCCGGATGAAAGAGCGCCTGATAGTTGAGCAGCATCTGATCAGCAGAGAAAAGGATCGAATCAGCCGTACCGATAGCCTTGTCAGTAAAGAACAGCAGGCAGTAGATGAACCAGATGCCAAGCAGTGTGCCGGTAAGGGTACTGAAGGCATTGCGACTGCTCCAGCAACGCATGTGATAGGCAAAAACCGGCAAAAGCAGCAGCCAGAGCAGGGTGTGAGGAAGCATGGTGGAGGTGATGCCGATAATCAAACCGACCAGAATGTGCCTGCCTATTGCCTGCCTATCCTGCCACACGTTCAGCTGCAGCGATAGGATCAGAATCATGGCAAGCATCAGCACGATGCTCATGAAGAACTGTTCGGTGCGCGGAAAGTAACAGAAGGAGAAGTTCATGCTGGCACTCAAGATGGGCCAGGAGATGGCAAAAGCCTTACCTTCATTCAGTCCGCACAGATGGTATCGCTTGGTGACATACCAGACGCCGAACGAGATACATCCTGCAAAGACCCAATTGACACAAAGTGCAAGAAAATTGACCTCCGTCAGCAGTATCTGGGCAATAACAAGCCCGATGCTCAAAAAGATGAGCATCGGTGCTGTATAGGGGTATTTGCTTAAAGGAAACAAGGTCTTTCGAATTAACGGTGAACAGTTAACAGTTAACAATTAACAGTTAACAATTAACAATGATCCCATGCGGCAAGGTCTTTGCCAATGTCGCGACGGTAGTATTTGCCCTCAAACTGTATGAGCTCGGCACCGCGCATAGACTGAGCCAAAGCGGCAGCACGGTCAGTACCGTAAGAGGTGACGCAGATGACACGTCCGCCGGCGGTGACAACCTCACCATCCTTCACGGCTGTGCCTGCATGGAAGAGGATACTCTTCTGGTCGCTCTCCGATTCGGCTACGACACCCTGCGTAAAGAGGACGTTGTCCATACCAGACATAACTTTGCCCTTCTCGTATGAACCAGGATAGCCACCGCTGACAAGTACGACGGTAACGGCTGCACGAGGATCAATCTCAAGATTCTTCTCGTCAAGATTGCCGGCAGCCACTCCCTCAAAGAGATCTACCAGGTCACTCTTGATACGTGGCATGACAACTTCTGTCTCTGGGTCGCCCATACGTACGTTATACTCAATGACCATTGGATCACCGGCGTGATAGCATTGGATGTCACGATCCATACGGATCAGGCCGAGGAAGATAAAGCCGTGATATACGAGACCCTCCTTCTTCAGACCGGCGATGGTTGGCTTGACGATACGCTCCTCAACCTTCTGCATGAACTCATCGTCAGCAAAAGGTACAGGTGAGCAGTTGCCCATACCGCCGGTGTTCAGTCCGGTGTCGCCCTCACCGATGCGCTTATAATCCTTGGCAACAGGAAGGATCTTGTAGTGTTCGCCATCCGTAAGCACGAAGACAGAGCACTCAATGCCTGACATGAATTCCTCAATGACAACGGTAGCGCTGGCAGCACCGAACATGCCGCCCAGCATCTCTTTGAGTTCCTTCTTTGCCTCGTCGAGGGTAGGAAGGATAAGTACGCCCTTGCCTGCAGCCAGACCGTCGGCCTTCAGTACGTAAGGAGCCTGGAGCGTCTCCAGGAACTTGCAAGCCTCATCATACTCGGCAGCAGTGAATGACTGATAGCGGGCAGTAGGGATACCATTGCGCTGCATGAAGCGCTTGCAGAAATCCTTTGAGCCTTCAAGCTGGGCAGCTGCTTTGCTTGGACCGATGACTTGGGGAAGTGAGGAGTGAGGAGTGAGGGGTGAGGAATGATCTGAATTCTTAAGATTCTCAAAGTAGTCATAGACGCCATTAACCAATGGATCTTCAGGACCGACTACGATCATCTCCACCTGATGCTCTGCGGCAAAGGCAGCGATCTTGTCAAACTCGTTGACCTTAATAGGCACATTCTCGCCGTAGGCAGTGGTGCCTGCATTGCCTGGAGCAATATAAAGTTTATCACACTTGGCGCTTTGAGCCAACTTCCATGCGATGGCGCATTCACGGCCGCCACTGCCGAGTAACAGAATATTCATTTTGAAGTTAAAAAGTTAAAGAGTTAAAGAGATAAAAAGTTTTTGATTGCAGAAAAAGCATCGGAGTTATTATGGTCGGTGAAGATCACTCTTTCACTTTTTCACTTTTCACTCTTTCACTTCTTACAGGTGTTCGTTGAAGTAACGTGCTATATTATTTAAAAGGTGGACACGGTCACGGCCACGTACGTTGTGTTCGTGGTTCATATACATCAGGAAATCCGGATAAGTGCCGTTTGCCACACTATTCTTCAGAAACTGGTAAGACATCTGCGGTACGACGGTGCCGTCCTGATCGTCATGGATAATGAGCAGATGTCCCTTGAGCTTGTCGGTCTGATTGATCATGGTGTTAGCTGCATAGCCCTCAGGATTGTCCTCCGGCGTTCCCATGTAGCGCTCACCATACATCACTTCATACCGGCTCCAGTCGAGCACAGGTCCACCGCATACGCCAACCTTGAAGATCTCCGGATAGTTGAGCTTCATATAGGTGGTCATAAATCCGCCATAGCTCCAACCGTAAATGCCGATGCGGTCAGCGTCAACGTAAGGCAGCGTCTTGAGATACTCGATGCCCTTCAGCTGATCCTGTGCCTCATGATAGCCCAGATTATGCCAGATAGTCTGCTCGAAGGCGAGTCCACGATTCTCTGAACCTCTGCCATCAATGGTGAAGACGACGTAACCCTGGTTTGCCATATAGCAATCCCAGCCGGGTAATCCCCACTGGAAACCTTCGGTCACGAGCTGGGCATGAGGGCCGTTGTAAAGATATACGATGACGGGATGCTTTGTGGGTGAGGAATTAGGAGTGTGGGGTGAGGAGTGAGGAATGAGTGAGGAATTGGGCTTGACGAGACGATAATAGAGATCGGTCACGCCGTCAGCCGCTTTGAGAGTACCAACCTCCACTTCTGGACGGGAAAGACCCTGATAGGGATTCTCGGCAATGTAGAGCACTTCGGTCTTGGCTGGTTTGCCATTCTTGAGCGAGATGAGCTGGCACTGGCGAGGGGTATCATGATTCGTAAAAGTATCGTACACCTGCGTATATTGCTTGTTCATCATCACCCGGTGCACGCCAGGTTCTGTGGTGATGCGGGTCACAACATATTTCTTCAGATCCACACTATAAAGATTCTGCTCAAGCGGAGAATCTTTGGTAGCCATGAAGTAGAGATTCTTGTGCTTTGGGTCAACGCCGACAAGGCTGGTCACAAGCCAGTCTCCAGAAGTGAGCTGCACGGGTGGCATGAGTCTGCCATCCTGCTTGTTCCGGTCAGCAAGATTGTAGAGATAGGCATGCTTGAAACCGTCTCGTTCGGACATCCAGATGAACTTGTCATTGGATCCGGGGAGAAAATAAAGTGGATGCTCGGGCTCAACGTATCTGGCATTCTCTTCCACAAAGAGTGTCTCAAGGAATTCACCAGTGGCGGCATCGTAGGCATTCAGTTCCATGTAATTCTGCTTGCGGTTGAGCTCAGCGATATAGATCTGCTTGCCATCCGGGCGCCAGCTGATACAGGTAAGGTAATGCTCTGGGTCATTGACCAGCTCGGCATGACGGCTGTTTCTGTTGTGCTGGTTTCTGGAAGTCTCTTGCTGGGCGATGGTCTTGGTAGCAGGCTGGAGCTTGGCACCTGTACGAATCCAGCAGATGTGCTGCTGATCTGGATTGTAGATGCCCAGCACTACCTGATGGCTGGTCATTCCTGCCATAGGATAACGGATCCACTGTACTTCTGCTTCGCGCGGATCAGTCTGAAGAAGTGGATACTGTCCGACCATAGACTGATTCATGCAATAGAAAGCAAGCTGGTGTCCGCTGGGACTCCAGAACAGACCGCCATCAATGCCGAACTCATTACGGTGGACAGACTGTCCCCAGACAACCTCTGACTGTCCGGCTACGGGATGATCACTGGGAGCATCTGCATAGCTTACCTCGTAGCGGAACTGTGGCTTGGCGTCGTTGCCTTTGCCAGTCAGTGTGGTGGATTCTACCCAGAGACGATCGCCCTCGTTGAGCGCTGTCCAGAGTCCGTCAGCACTGGGCGTCCCTTTGATCTGATGCGACTGGACAGGAGCCTGCTGAGCCTCCTCCGGCAGAGTATAATGGAACACTCCCTGCTCATCAAACTCCGTAGCCAGAAGAGATTTGGCATAGAGGTAATCCGGATTGCCGGGAGTCAGCTGTGCCATAGTGGGCAACGTCCCCTGCTGGGCAGGGATAGTGTTCAGGATGGTAGGTTGTGCCTTGCCCTGTACGTTGGTGAGGAGGAATGCTGCCATCAATGCTACACCATGAAATCTCATAGTTAATCTTTTTTCTCGTTGTTCTGTGTATAATCCAGTACTGCCTTGCTCATATCAAAGTCCTTATGGAACATTGGGCGGTTTGGATCATATTCGCGCTTGCCTCTTGGTTGGAATCCACCTCCACGCTCTTCAAACTTGCCTTCAGCATTACGCTTGAAGTTGCCACGTGGGGCAAAAGGTTTCTTGTCGCCCATTGGCTTACGGTCAGACTTCTTGTCAGAGAAGGATTTTCTGTCAGCGAAAGTTTTTTTGTCAGCGAAGGACTTCCTTTCGGCAAAAGGCTTCTTCTCCTCAAATGGCTTTTGATCAGCAGCGGATTTACGAGAGATACTGCCATCCTTATTTACAGTGTAGGCACGTTCGGTGCTGGCTGTACGGGTGCGCTTGGGTTTGTCCTCGTGAGCCACTCGCTTGTGACCGCGTTCGAAGGCATTACCATCCTTGTCATAGAAACGCTTCTTGCCGTCACCATCCTCCTTGCGGTCAGAGCGCTTGAAGTCGCGCTTTTCGCCGTCACGCTTGAAATCACGTTTCTCGCCATCGCGCTTGAAGTCGCGCTTGGCTCCACGAGCAGGACGCAGACGCTCGAACTTGGAATTGTCCTGCTTCTGATCAGCCGACTCTTTGTCCAACTCACCGCCCTCTTTGCGGAACTCGTCATACTTACCGCTGAAAAGTTCATATTTGCGCAGCTGGCAAGGGATGCCGCCGTTGTTCAGATCAATCTTAATAGAAGCCTTGAGTCCGACAAAGTCAAATGGAGTGCCCTCCTTGCGATTGCCACGGGCGTCAACCGAAGTGAAGGTAGCATTCGGATCATCACTGGAGATAACCCATGCTTCAGAGCCCTGGAACTTCTGCTTCAGCTGATTGCCAATCATGCGATAGAAGGTAGGGACGTCGGTGAAGAGACGCTTGCCGTAAGGTGGATTCATCACAACGATACCGCTTGCTGCCTTGCCGTTCTCTTCAGTAGCGCTGCCGCCTTCCATAGCTTCGCGGATCTGTTGCTCACCCCAAGGAGACATTTTCAGCTCCTCGAAATCCTTTACCTCAAGCGAGATATATTTGCTCAAACCAGCGGTGCGTACATTTTCTGAAGTTGCTTCGATGGCTACCTTTGAGATATCCGAACCGTAGATGTGGCTCATGCACTCACGTTCCTGTGAGTCGTCATCGTAGAGATCCTGCCACATATCTTCATCGAAGGCGAGGTTACCTACCGTCCAGCGCTGGAAACCGAAACTTTTGCGATAAAGGCCAGCAGGCGTATTTGTAGCAATGAGAGCTGCCTCGATCAGGAAAGTGCCGGAACCGCACATCGGATCATACAGGTCGCGCGTTCCGTCATAACCTGCCTTGAGCAGAATGCCGGCAGCCAGGACCTCGCTGATAGGAGCATCGGTCTGGTATTCCTTATAACCGCGCTTGTAAAGTGGATCACCGCTTGAGTCAAGCGACAATGTGCAGTGGCTTACCATGGTGGGAACGTCAGCCTCCAGGATGTCATCATCAAACTCGACGGTCAGTTCACGAGTGTCAGTGATATGGAGATTCAGCTGGACATCAGCACTGCCCACGCTGACGCGAGGACGCTTCATGCCATGCTCCACGAACCAGTCACAGATGGCATCCTTGGCGCGATAGATAGCGTAACGTGAATTGCGGAAATTCTCGCTGAAGATAGTATTGTCAATGGCGATGGTCTGCCCCTCTGCCACATATTTTCCCCAATCAATCGCCTTGATCTGCTGATAAAGCTCATCAGGATCACAGGCATCGAACTGCTCAACAGGCTTCAGGATTCGCAATGCGGTGCGAAGCCAGAGATTTGATTTATAAAGAAGTTGTTTGTCGCCTACATAGCTGACCATACGATTACCGATGGCGATGTTGGTGCCACCAAGCTGCTCGATCTCTTTGGCCAGAATTTCCTCGAGGCCTGCGAGGGTCTTTGCGACGATTTTGAATTTATCCATATTTAGTCTTGATGATAGAACAATTTTGTTCCTGCAGGAACGTCCTTTGTCAGCCATATATTACCGCCGATGGTGCTGTTATCACCGATCTGAATGCGGCCCAGAATGGTGGCGTTAGCATAAACGACCACATGGTTGCCAAGGATAGGATGGCGGGCGATGCCTTTGACCAGCGAACCGTCTTCCTCCTGTGGGAAGTTCTTTGCGCCAAGGGTTACGCCCTGATAGAGGGTCACGTTATGACCAAGAATAGCCGTGGCTCCGATGACTACACCTGTACCATGGTCAATGGCAAAGGAATGTCCGATGTCGGCGCCAGGGTGAATGTCGATTCCCGTCTCGGAATGAGCCAGCTCCGTGATCATTCGGGGGATCAGTGGCACGTCAAGCCTCTCAAGGGCATGACCGATGCGATAGTTAGTGATAGCTCTCATGCCGGGATAGCAGAGAATCACTTCGCCGAGATTATGGGCGGCAGGGTCGTTGCGATACATTGCCACCACGTCAGTATGAAGCAGATCACGTAAGGCTGGCAGCTGTTCGACAAAAGTCTGCGCCTTGTTGCATGCGGCTTCACGCAATGGTGCAACTTCGCCCTCTTGATGCGTGAAAGCCATGCCGGCAAGAATCTGCTTGCGGAGCTTCTCCTGAATGCGGTCAAGTGCTACACCGATGTGATACTGCACACTGCCATCCAGAACACTCTTACCATAATATCCGGGGAAAAGCACGCTGCGGCAGAGCTCAATAATCTCACGCAATTCCGGCACCGATGGGAAAGGAACCCCATCGATACCGTAGTGATGAAGTTCGCTCGCACTGATGTCGCTGAGCAGCAGAACAGTCTTACCGAGTTCCATTCTATTAGATGCCATATTTAGCACGGATAGCCTTGCTGATGGCAGACTTGTTGACCACGTAGTTCATGGTCTTGGCGCGGATGAACTCTGGAGTCATGTACCAGATGCCATCCCACTTGCCAGTCTTACCCCAGCTGTTCTTAACCATGTAATATGGGTTGCCGAGCTGATCTTTGGCAGTACCGAAGAGGTGCATGCCATGGTCATCAGTGGTCTCGAAATTGTCATAGCCACGCTGGCGCTCTTCTGGAGTAACCTTCTTCTGTGGCAAAGGACGCTGTGTGATCTCGCGGTTCTTGGCAGAACGGTCAAGCTTGAGCCAACGTGCCTGATCCATACCAGGAGCATCAGGAGCATCCATGTCTGGATAAACGCCCAGACCGTCGCGGGTGAAACCGTCCTCACTCACATCACCGCCCCAAAGTACGGTATAACCAGCCTTGATGGCGTCGTCAATAATCTGCATCAAGTCATCCAGCTCTACGTTCAGGCTCTCGCCCCAGCGCCAGTTGTCCTGAATCTCGAGGATAAAGCCTTTGCCCTTGTTGGCACCGGTAGAATAAGGATGATGAGTGAATGAGGTGATAGAGACATAATCATCAGCATTCAG
>JAZLJN010000089.1:0-6452 GCA_045617885.1 Bacteroidales bacterium
TATTTATAGCCTAAATTAAGATAGAAAAATTTGGCAATAAGAATAAAAATAACTATCTTTGCGCCGCTTTTTCAAATTAACATCAAAAAGTCTGGGACAATGGCTGGGAGCAAGACTCCAATACAAGGCCATCACCCCGTCTTACAGCAATGAAAGACAAGACTGTGCGATGGTAGATTGCCAAAAGCAATTAGAGTAACACATTATTAATTTAAAAAAGAAACAAAACAATGAAAGAGTTTTCACTCGCTGGTACCAAGCGTACCGAAGCTGGCAAGAAGGCTGCTAAGCAGCTCCGTGCTCAGGGTTTGATCCCATGTAACCTCATCACCAAGGAGGGCGCTACCGCTTTCACCGTTAAGGCTGCTGATCTCCGCAACCTCATCTACACCTCACAGGTTTATGCTGTTAACCTCAACATCGATGGTGCTGAGTGCAAGGCTATCCTCAAGGAGGCTCAGTTCGGTCCAGTTAACGAAGAGATTCTTCACCTTGACTTCCTCAAGTTCGAGGCTGAGAATCCTATCACCGTTGCTATCCCAGTTAAGCTCGAGGGCTTCGCTGAAGGTGTAAAGGCTGGTGGTAAGCTCGTTAAGCAGGTTCGTACACTCACCGTTAAGGGTGTTTATACCAACATCCCAGAGCGTCTTATCGTTGACGTTACCCCAATTGAGCTCGGCAAGACCCTCAACGTTGCAGCACTCAGCTATGAGAATCTTGAGATTCTTACTCCAAAGAGTGTTATCGTTGCTGGCGTTAAGGCTACTCGTGCTTCACGCAACAAGTAATCTTATCCCGTCCCGCTTCGGGTTACAAAACAAAACAATCCTCTTCCCTCCCATTGAGGGAGGAGGATTATTGTTTTTCTCCAAAAGTTACATCTGACAATGAAATTCTTAATTGTAGGCCTCGGCAATATCGGCGAAGAGTACTGGGGCACGCGTCATAATATCGGATTCCGTGTAGTCAATGCCCTTGCAGAGGCTCATGAGGCAAAGTTTGAGGAGAGCCGCTATGGTGCTGTCTGTGAGTTCAGGCTCAAGAATCAGCAACTCATGCTTCTCAAGCCAAGCACATACATGAATCTGTCAGGCAATGCTGTCCGCTACTGGATGCAGGAGGAGAAGATAGCCATTGATCACGTATTAATAATATGTGATGACATCAACCTCGGATTCGGACAGCTTCGTATGCGCCAGAAGGGTTCCGATGGCGGACATAACGGATTGAAGGATATTGCTGCCAAATGTGGCGGGCAGAATTTTGCCCGTCTCCGCTTTGGTGTAGGCGGTGACTTCCCTAAAGGTGCGCAAGTCAACTGGGTACTCGGTCACTTCCCTCAAGAAGAGGAAGACAAGATGCCTGAAAGACTTGAAATGACCACAAAGTTCATCGAAGAATTTTGTCTGGCAGGTGTGGTTATGGCAATGAACAAGTATAACGGTAAGTGATTAAGGCTATGAGCAACGAAGTACGAATTGACAAATGGCTTTGGGCAGTACGAATCTTCAAGACCCGCACTATAGCTTCTGATGCCTGTAAGCTGGGTAGAGTTACCATCAATGGTCAGCGTATCAAACCCTCTAAAATGGTTAAGGTGGGCGAGGTAATTGATGTCAAGAAACCTCCTATCACTTATTCCTTTAAAGTACTCGCCCTTGCAGAAAACCGTATGGGTGCGAAGCTCGTACCTGGCTTCATGGAGAATGTCACTAAGAAGGAACAACTGGATCTGCTTGAGATGAACCGCATTTCCGGTTTCATTGACCGCGCCAAGGGACTCGGACGTCCTACCAAGAAAGACCGTCGTGATATGGACGAATTCACTACGCCTGAATATGTAGATGAGTTCGACTTCTCTCTTGAGGATCTGGACGAATTCGATGAAGATGACTGGAATGAAATCATGCAGCAGAATAAGGGTACAGAATAAAAAAGAAGGTCGTCTCACGACGACCATCTTCACTAACCTTAAATCTTATACCATGAAAAACACGATGCAAAGATAGCGCTATTCTATCTTTTCTGCAAATAAACTGACAAAAATCAAACATAATGATTCAAAAACAAACCCAAGAATCACTCATTTGCCATTTAGATTTACCAATATTTGAGGTAAAAGATGTTTTACAACATAAAAAATCTATCTTCCGTATCATTGGAGAAGAGGCTGACAAACTTGGCAGGGAGTGCTATGTGATAGGCGGATTTGTCCGTGACATTTTTCTGGGACGACCTTCGAAAGACATTGACTGCGTTACCGTAGGCAGCGGAATCGAACTGGCAGAAGCCCTTCATGCTCGCTTGGGTAAACGCTATACACATCTTGCCGTATATCGTAATTTCGGTACGGCTCAAGTGAAGCATACTGAACGCAATCCGAAGACTGGCGTCGTGACCGAGACGGAGATTGAATTCGTAGGCGCTCGCCGTGAATCATATAGCCATGACAGCCGTAAACCTATCGTTGAGGATGGCACTTTAGTTGATGACCAGAACCGGCGTGACCTCACTATTAATGACCTTGCCATCTGCCTGAATCATGACAGATTCGGCGAACTGATTGATCCTTTCCATGGCGTAGATGATCTGGAGGCAGGTCTGGTACGCACTCCTCTGGATCCGGACATTACCTTCAGTGATGATCCGCTTCGCATGCTCCGAGCCATTCGCTTTGCCTGTCGTTTTGGTTTCACCATCGTTCCTGACACTTTTGAGGCGATTGCCCGCAATCGTGAACGGATCAAGATCATCTCTGGCGAGCGCATCATCGATGAGCTCAATAAGATTCAGCTCTGTGAACAGCCCTCTACGGGTTGGATGCTGCTGCAGAAATGCGGTTTGCTTCAGATCATTTTCCCCGAACTGCAGGCTTTGAGCGGCATTGAGAACCGTGAAGGCAGGGGGCACAAAGACAATTTCGTACATACGCTGACCGTCCTTGATAATGTCTGCAAGGCACAGCAAGCCAAAGAGAGCAATCAGGAATCACGGACGGAAGAAGCACAGAAAGCAACTTTTGACAAGCATCTCTATCTGCGCTGGGCAGCCATCTTCCATGACCTCGGTAAGGCAAAGGTCAAACTCTATGACGAGAAACTTGGCTGGACCTTCCATAACCATGACTACGTAGGCATGCGCATGGTACTGCCTATCTTCCGTCGCCTGAAACTCCCTCTCGGTGCAGAATATAAATATGTAGAGAAGATGGTAGGCATGCACATGCGTCCTATCCACCTTGCAGATGAAGGCATTACTGACTCTGCCATTCGTCGCGTTATGTTCGAAGCCGGCGAGGACACAGATGATCTGATGACTCTCTGCGAAGCTGACATTACCTCAAAGATTCCAGAGAAGGTACGCAGATTCCTTGATAACTTCAAGATCGTACGTCAGAAGATGGTCGAGATTCAGGCGAAAGATGATTATCGCAACTGGACCCCTCCTATTGACGGTAATGAGATCATGGAGCGATATAATCTGTCACCCTCTCGTGAAGTAGGTCTCTTGCGCGAAGCCCAGAAGGATGCTATCCTTGACGGCTTGTGCGAGAATAACCGTGAAGCCGCTCTCCTCTATCTTGATGCCAAAGCCAAGGAGTTAGGCATCCTCTAATCTTTTTCTCCCACAATTATTCAAAACACTATGGAACCTATTGAACAGCAGGTTTTGTTCACCAATAATATCTGTCAGGCGCTAACTGATTTCACCCAGAAGATTGCCCATGACAGGCTCTTCATGCTTTTTGATGTAGAGACACTCCGCTACTGCTTCCCCATTGTAGCACCTTTCATGAATCAATATGAGGAGAGTCATCCTGGCACGAAAGTGGTGAACATCATCATCGAAGCTACTGATCAGGCAAAGAATATAAGTTCGCTTACCGAGGTATGGCAATCATTAAGTGACAACCATGCCACTCGCCATTCGTTGCTCATTAATGTGGGTGGAGGCATGATCACTGACCTGGGTGGATTTGCTGCAGCTACCTTCAAGCGTGGCATCAAATTCATTAATGTCACCACTACCCTGTTAGGAGGTGTTGATGCAGCCGTGGGAGGCAAGACGGGTGTCAATCTTGGTTCTCTCAAGAACGAGATTGGAGCCTTTGCACCTGCCCAGGCTGTACTTATCTCTACCAAATTCTTTGAGACGCTTGATCATGAGAATCTCCTCTCTGGCTATGCGGAGATGATCAAACACGGATTATTGTCAAACAAGCAGCATCTGAATGATCTGCTGAATTATGACATCAAGAACTGGGATACGGAATCTCTCCTTCCACTGCTGGAAACGTCAGTCAACGTGAAGCGGAACGTTGTGCGTCAGGATCCTTACGAAAGAGGATTGCGCAAGGCACTGAATCTGGGTCACACCTTTGGACATGCCTTTGAGACTTGGTGTATGCGCAAAGGCAATCCTATGCTTCATGGCTATGCCGTAGCATGGGGTCTGGTGTGCGAACTTGTTATGAGTCAGCAGCAGGTTGGATTCCCTAATCAGACACTTTACACGATTGCCCAGTTTGTCAAGGAGAACTACGGACCTCTGCTTTTCACTTGTGATGATTATGCCGAGCTGTACGAACTCATGACTCATGACAAGAAGAATGAAGGCGGTGTAATCAACTTCACCCTTATGAATAATGTTGGCGATGTAGCCTTAAACCACACCGCCAACAAAGAGCAGATCAGCATCACACTGGATATCTTCCGTGACCTGATGGGAATCTGAATCTCCCATCAGTCATGATGATAAGGCTCGCCGCGTATGATGGTGAATGCCCTATAAATCTGTTCTACCAGAAAGAGCCGGACCATCTGATGGCTGAATGTCATTTTTGACAAGGATATCTTACCCTGCGCAGCATCATAGATACGTGGAGAGAAGCCGTAAGGACCACCTATCAGCAGAACAAGACGTTTAGGCACTGTCTGCAGCTTCTGCTCCATCCACTGGCTGAATTCGCGGCTGGTCATCTCCTTGCCACGCTCATCCAGCAGTATGAGCACATCTCCCGGCAGGAGTTTATCAAACACCATATCTGCCTCACGTTCCTTCTGCTGCTCTTCGCTCAATGCCTTGGTGTTCTTTAGGTCAGGCAACTCCTCAATCTGGAATGGCACATAATGACTCAAGCGCTGGGCATATTCATTAATGAGTGCAGGATACACATTACCTTGCGTACGACCTGTGAAGAGTGCTACTATCTTCATTTTTTAGGATCAACGTATATTCTGAACAATTCAATATCTTCAAGCGAACCGCTTACTACCACGATATCACCCTGCTGGAACCTCTCGGTTGCAGTGGGGTTATTTATTGCGGTTCCTTTGCGGAGGATGCGCAGCACCATCACGCCACACAGGTTGCGGAGATCCAGCTCTCGGAGCGAACGCCCAATGACACTTGAGTTCTCTGGGATAGGCACATCAAAGAAATGCATACCTTCCAGTTCATTCTGCTGACGTCGGGGAGCAACCTTCTTACCCTCACGTACTGCCTGCTCTCGGGCAGAGAGGTTTGACATAAAACGCTGCTCAATCAAGGCAGACTGCTGCTGAATCTTCTTTGAGAACATTAAGAACACCAGCACTACAAGGGCTATCGCAAACAGTACGCCATAGGTAGCTGCAAAAAGTTGTGAGATGCAAGTAATAAGCAGTGTAACGCATATCACGAGTCTTGCCATCGTAAGGGCAATGATTCCACCTCTGTGTATGGAGCCGCTCTTCCATATCTCTTTTACTTCTGGGCAAAGCAGATGCTTGGTAGCAATCTTATACACGAAAACTGAAAGTACAGAGAGGATAAGCAACAGGCTGACACTACGTCCCACCCATTCATAACTTTCAGGCAGGAATCCATTCACTGCATTCACCAGCCAGGTATTAACCAGGCTGAAATAGAGGCTCAAAAGGAAGATTGAAGTGATGGTATAGATAGCCAACGTAAGTCCCACCTTCTTAATCAGACGCTGCCATACCGAATCCTGACGCTCCACGTTACGCTGCCTGCCATACAGTTCAATCATAACCTTCAGTCGGCGTGGAAGAACTTTATCCAGACGTTCATAAGCAGGGTTAGCCAATTTGATGACATAAGGAGTCAAGAAGGTTGTGATTACCGAAACGGCCACAATCACAGGATAAAGATAAGGTTCCGTAATCCCCTTTTCGCTTCCGAAATTAGCAATGATAAAGGCAAATTCTCCCACCTGAGTCAAGGCGAAGGCACTTTGCATTGCCGTATTGAGGGGCTGACCAGAGAGCACTACGCCTGTGGTGGCAAAGATGATCTGTCCCAGGATCACTGTCATGGTGATCAGAGTGATGGGCAACCAATATTCAAGCAGCAGCGCAGGATCAATCATCATACCTACTGATACGAAGAAGACGGCGCCAAACATATTCTTGACCGGTGATATCAGATGCTCAATACGCTCCGCCTCT
>JAZLJN010000090.1:0-6629 GCA_045617885.1 Bacteroidales bacterium
GCTACCCTATTGCGTATGATACTACTTGTGGTCATTTCATTTAAATTGTGGGTGCAAAGATAGTAGTAATTTGTGAAATGACCAAATAAATGTCCAGTTTTTAAGCCCAAAAACTAGACAAAATATAAAAATATGCACGAAACAGGTCGCAGAGTATATGATTTTGGCACATTAGCGACCTATTACGTGCATTTTTCTAGGTTATTATTTAGTGATAATTATCTTTATAACTTTATAGTCTTACGCTCAATCGAAGCATTCCTACAGGCATCCATTCCTCGTGATGAATGAATTGGCAGGATGCCTGAAGGAAGACCCATGAGTTAAGGTCATACTTGTAGGTCAGTTCGGTAGCCCATTCGGCATCATCGCGAAAATGAGCGAAGTCGGAGAAGAGACCGAGGGTGGATTTGCTTTGAGCGTATTGACCGCCTAAGCCAACGAAATCGGTGCACAGGGCGCTGCGGCCGAAGGTGTGAGAATAGTCTGCAATGAGGGAGAAATGATCGGTCAATGACTGCTCGGTGTATGTCCACAGGACAGTTTGAGATGAAGCACCATCAAGAACATCGCTGGACTCACATATATGTCCGCTTTGGTGAGCAGCACCAAAGAAATAGATACCTCTACCTTTCTTCCAATCGGCTTGCGTGATGAAGAAGAGTCCATCGCTTCGTGGGGTGATTCGCCAGAGATTGTCTGCACCTGTCAGACGATCGTATCCCTGACCATTGTAAGCCGAAGCTAAGAAGTTTAATGACTGAGAAGAATAGTTGTAATGTATGCACATGGAAGCTAGCGGATAGTTGGCAATATCCATGTTGCACGACAAGGTTGGGAAGATGCCACACGAGCTGTTGAGGAAGAGCGAAGTAAGGTCGCTAGTAAAGTAATCCTCATTGACGTTACGGATGCCGAAGAACAGTGTCTGCTTATCGTTGGGCTTCCAGCTCATGCCTGCTATCGCCAATGTAAATGGCTGATTGTCTGCCTCAATGTTCGAGAATGTCTGCAGATCGTTGACCAGACTTTCATCACGCGACTTGAGTATGCTGATGCTGGCTGCACTCACGCTCAGGTGTTCGCCTAATGGGCAGTCAGCGCTGAGATAAAACAGATTGACGTAATTGCAGTGACCCTTGAAGTCTGTTTGCATCTCGGCATCGTACCATACGCCCCATTCTTGGGCTTTGAGTATCTGGTGGCTGCTCCCATAAAGAGCAGTCGCCAGAGTTAGTATATTCAGGAACTTCATGATCCATTATCAATTGTAAAATTTAAAATTAAAAATGTGAAATAATAACATTGCCGGTAGAACTTACAGCCACTTGCCGAAGCGACGAATGTACCACATCTTGATGAGCTGAGTGAGAACACAGTAGCACAACAGGGTAGCGATGAGCCATGGGAAGTAGCTCATTGGCAGAGGCATAAGTCCGATGTAGCTGCCGAACGAGGTGAATGGGATGGCGATACCGATACCCATGATCGCGAAGGTCATGAGCATGAGTGGCCAAGCCGCATTGCTCTGGATAAATGGAATCCTGCGGGTACGGATCATGTGTACGATGAGCGTCTGTGAGAGCAAGCCTTCGATGAACCAGCCGCTCTGGAAAAGTGTCTGCATTTCAGAACTCTGGCATCCGAAAACGAACCACATCAACAGGTAGGTAGTGATGTCGAAAATGCTTGAGATAGGGCCAATGAAGACCATGAAACGTGAGAGGTCAGAGCTGTCCCAACGTCGAGGCTTCATGAGGAACTCCTTGTCCATACGGTCAAATGGAATGGCTGTCTGCGAGATGTCGTAGAGCAGATTCTGGATGAGCAGATGGATGGAGAGCATCGGCAAGAATGGCAGGAATGCAGAAGCTGCCAGCACAGAGAACATGTTTCCGAAGTTTGACGAAGCGGTCATCTTGATGTACTTGATGATGTTGCCAAAGGTCTCACGGCCAGAAAGAACGCCCTGTTCGAGCACCATCAAGTCCTTCTCCAACAGGATGATGTCTGCACTCTCCTTGGCAATATCTACAGCCGAATCGACAGAGATACCAATGTCTGACTGACGGAGGGCAGCAGCATCGTTGATGCCATCTCCGAGGAAGCCGACGGTGTTGTCCTGCTCCTGTAGCAACTGGATGATCTCGGTCTTCTGATGTGGAGTGAGCTTGGCAAAGACCTTGTTCTCGAGAACAGCCAGCATCTTGTCTGGGTCGCTCATCTTCTCAAACTCAGGGCCGGTGATGCAAGGTAGCTTTGCTTTCTGTCCATCGACCGTTGTGTACAATCCTACCTTGGCAGCTATAGTGCTTACTACAGCATCGTTATCACCACTTAACACCTTGACATCTACGCCACTCTGCTGTAATTTTGCGATGGCAGCAGTGGCCGACTCCTTTGGTGGATCGAGGAAGGCGAGGTAGCCGATGAGTACCATCTCACGCTCGTCTTCTACTGAGAACTGAGCATCCTTTTCAATGAAAGACTTATGTGCCACAGCCAGTACGCGCATACCGTCACGATTCATATCATGCACGATGTTCATGGCCATGGTGTGCATGTTGGCGGTCATTGGGATGACCTTGCCGTCGAGCTCACAATGAGAGCAGATCTGCAACATCTCTTCGACTGCACCCTTGGTGATGATCTGGCGCTTGCCTAGCTTGTCCTCCACTACGACCGACATACGGCGACGGGTGAAGTCGAAAGGAATCTCATCGACCTTATGATAATCGCTGGTATTAACATCCAGTGGCTTGCCATATTCATTGACATGCTCTACGATGGCTTTGTCCATTAGGTTCTTAAGACCTGTTCCGTAGTAACTGTTGAAGAAAGCGTGACGCAGTATTCGGCGTGACTTATCCTCTTGTCCGTCAGCATTGATGTACTTCACGAGCACTACTTTATCGCGTGTCAAAGTTCCTGTCTTGTCGGTACAGAGGATGTTCATCGCACCAAAGTTCTGGATGGCGTTCAGGTCCTTGACGATAACCTTCTTCTTCGACATGCGTACAGCACCCTTGGCGAGGTTGGCGGTGACGATCATTGGCAGCATCTCAGGCGTAAGACCTACGGCTACAGAGACGGCAAAGATGAATGCATCGAGCCAGTCGCCCTTGGTGAAGCCATTGACCATGAAGACAAATGGCACCATGATGAGCATGAAGCGGATGAGTAGCATCGACACCTTCGAGATACCTTTGTCAAAAGCTGTCTCTGCACGATGTCCGGCAATGGATTTGGCGATGGAACCCAGATAGGTCTGATTACCAGTGGCAAAGACGATGCCCTTGGCTGTGCCGCTCACTACGTTTGAACCCATAAAAGCGAGGTTTTGCAGATCGATGACCGAACCTGAAGCAGCTTCTTCATTATCGGTTGGCATATCGGTCATAGGAGTCTTCTCGATGCTGTCGCTCTCGCCCGTCAGCGAAGATTGACTTACGAAGAAATCTTTTGTCTCTACGATACGGATGTCGGCAGGAATCATATCGCCTGCGCAGAGCAGAACGATGTCGCCTGGTACCAGCTGCTCCACAGGAATTTCTCCGCTTGCCTCACGTGTTGAGCGCTCCACGTAGCAGGTGTTGGTCACCATCTTGAGCAATGCATCGCTGCTTCGACCTGCTTTCAACTCCTGTACAAAACGGAGGATGGCGGAGAAAACGACCATAGTTGTGATGATAATGATCGTTGTCCAATCCTGCTCGCCTGGCTCGGCCAGATACACATCGAGGATAAACGAGATGATCACTAAGGCGGTTAGGATGCCGATAAATGGATTGATGAAAGCAGTGATGAAGAGCTTGGTCGGATTGGTGCGCTCCTCATGCTCCACCACGTTAGCTCCGAACTTCTTCTGTCGGCGCTCTACGTCGTGCAGGCCTAAACCCGAATGATGCGAATAGAGTGCATGATAGACATTCTCTAATCCCTGACGAGAAGCAAAGCGTGCATACTCGCTGTTGTAAACCGCTCTCGTCGGCTGTTGCTTCTTAAACAAATTGAAAAAATGCTTCATACCATTCTTTTTTTTATGGTTCAACAAATTGGTTTGTTTCTCTCGAAATTGCGGCGCAAAGATATCGCTTAATTTGCAAAAAGATCGTTAGAGAAGTATTAAGTTATTATTAGAATCGACGTTAAGCAAATTCTAATGAAACTTTAATAAGAAAGATTTGGAAGGCATTGAAAAAGGTTTTATCTTTGCGCCCGAATCAATCATTCCCCATTCCTAAAAATGTACACCATACTTATTATAGAAGACGATCAGAGACTGGCTCAGCTTCTCCGTTCTGGTGTGGAAGAAGCCGGCTATCAGGTGCTGTTGGCCAATGATGCCGAAATGGCTTTGCGATTGTTCCGCATCAGTAGCAGCGAGATTGACCTTGTGTTGAGCGACATTCTCCTGCCAGGTATGAGCGGTTTGGATCTCTGTCGTCTGATACGTGCTGAGCAGCCGAAGATTGCCATCTTGATGCTCACGGCATTAGGTACGACCGATGATAAGCTTGATGGCTTTGATGCTGGCGCTGACGACTATATGACCAAGCCGTTCGACTTCCGCGAACTGCTGGCGCGTATTGCTGTGTTATTGCGCAGAAATAAGGAGTCCGCAATGACAGCCGTTCGTGCTACTGAGGCAAAAGTATTGTCTTGTGCTGACCTGCAGCTCGACCTTGATCGTCACCTCTGCAAGCGTGGAGGTGTGGATATTCATCTCACGCCAAAGGAGTTTTCATTGCTCCGATATCTGTTGGAGAATAAGGGTCGCATCGTCACACGAGCCGACATTCAAGGCGCTGTGTGGGGTACGCATTTCGATACTGGAACCAACTTTATTGATGTGTATATTAACTACTTACGACGCAAGGTCGATAACGCTTATTCTCTCAAACTAATCCACACCAAACCAGGTGTCGGTTTCATCCTCAGCCATGAACAATAACCGTATTCTCCTGACTATCAAATACACGGGGCTGATGTCTGCCGTACTCATCATCTCGCTCTTCATCGTCTATCTGATGAGTGACCGTTCCCGTCACACGGCCTTCCGCCACACTCTCCGTTCAGAAGCCATCACTAAGGCAAACCTCTTCCTTGAAAACAAGGTGGATGTGAGTACCATGCAACACATCTACCTGAACAACACCCAGTTCATCAATGAGGTGGAGGTGGCCGTCTATACGCCCGACTTCGAGATGCTGTACCATGATGCCGCAGAGCATGATATAGTGAAGGAAACGCCAGAAATGATCAGACAAATATGCAAGAAAGGCGAGATGGCTATCGAGGTAGATAAAGGGTATCAAGCAGTGGGAATTTTATATAATGGCAAATATGTGGTCACAGCTGCGGCACACGATGGTTATGGAGAATCCAACATGGAGACACTTCGTAATACACTTCTTTGTATATTACTTGTTTCTATATTGTTGATGCTCATTGTGGGATACTTGCTTGCTACACTAACCATACGCCCTATTGAACGTGCCCTGACAGCACAAAAGATGTTTGCAAGCAATGTGTCACATGAACTTCGTACACCACTCGCTGCCATCATGGGCGAATTGGGTTTGGCACTTCAAAAGGAGCGAACACCAGAAGACTATCAAAGTCGCATCAGCCGTGCCCTCGATGATGCATCACGAATGTCTGACACAATAATAGGTCTTCTGAACCTTGCCAGGGCGGAGTACGACGCATCACAAATAAAAATGGAGTCCATCCGTGTGGATGAACTCCTGATGGACGTTATCGAAGAAATGCTTCGTGCAAAGCCAGAATACCATATCAATCTGTCGTTTGCTGATACACCAGAATCAGATGATGATGTCTCTGTCATAGCCAACCGCTACCTTCTCGCTCTTGCATTCCGCAACCTCATAGAAAACAACTGCAAGTATTCTTCAGATCACACCTCACATGTTACCATTGGCGTACAGCAAGGTCTATCCATCGTCTTTGCCGACAAAGGCATTGGCATGACTCCAGCAGAACGTCGCAATCTCTTCCGTATGTTCTACCGTGGTAGCAACCATGCAGAAAGTGGACACGGAATAGGCATGGCTCTCGTACAGCGCATCATGGTTCTCCACAATGCTTATATTGATGTTCAGAGCAAAGAAGGACACGGCACGAAGTTTATCATATCTTTCACCAACAATAAGTGAATCTTCTTGAGAAATCACACATCATGATGTCCGCATTGAATCGATGTACCGAGGTTAGTTCATAGAAACACCTCCTTTCTTTTTCACTGGTGCAGCCAGCCCGCGTTTCTTCGTACCATCCCAGTTCGTCAACTGATCGGCACATCCGTTGGAACCGCCACAAGAGCTGTAAGCCTGTGCGCTGCCAGAGGCATAATCGACAAACTCCATAAAGGGAATCAGGACAGAGTCGTTGATTCCGACATCCCTTACGGCAAACAAATAGACCCAGTTACTCACGCAATCTTTGCGTAAGTCAGTGCATCCTTTCCAGGATATGCCTGAGATGAAACGATCAATCACCGACTTCACGTCTTTGTCGCCTGCCAAGGAGAGATTGTGTTTTGCAGTAGTGGCTACAATACCATAGTAGATGTATCGTGCCTCTCGTTCAGAAAACGTCAATCTCGT
>JAZLJN010000091.1:0-19311 GCA_045617885.1 Bacteroidales bacterium
CTGGGGAGCGAGGCGAGGAGGTAGTGTGGCAGCTCGGTGAGATCACCGACGACAGCCGCGATCACCTGCAGGCCATCAACTCGAATGGCGACACCATAGCCATCTACGAGGAGGGCAGGATACTGCACTACACCGTGCGTAACGACACATTATATAATAAAGGTATGCAGAGCCGACGTGCCTACAAGCTCCTCACCGAGGAGCGTCCTGCGCTGCGTTACCCCTTCCTGTACGGCGACAGCATCGCTGGAGCCTATCAGGGCGACGGCAGGGACGAGGGCCATGCCTATCAGGTGCAGGGCTTCGGCTACACAGTGGCCGACGGTGAGGGTATGCTCACCATGACCAGCTCACCCTCTCCCGCCGTCCCCTCGGCAATGCCCTGATGCTCCGCATCCAGTGCGGTGGGCAGACACTGATTATGGCGGTGGCAGTGGAGTAATCCCTGCCACCGCCATTTCCTCCTATATATCAGCATTTTCTCCTCCTTCGAAGAAGAAATTGCCAAAAATCTCGCGAATAATTTGGAAATGTCCGAAATAATTCGTTCCTTTGCAGGGCAATAGTTGTATACAAGTTTCGCACGTTAATGTAGAAGATTTTTGTAAAGATTATTGTTAAGATTTCGAGGAGCTTGCGACGATCCTTCAGAAAATACTCACAAAAAGCGAGGAATTCGAGCGCATTTTCAGTTGAGATTTTAGTTTTTGATTTAAAATCTTAAACAAATATCCTCACCAAAATTCGCTCCAGTTCGTCGCTCTAAGGGACGATTTGATTTTGGATCGCATCAGAGATGCTCGAAATCTTAACAAAAATCCTAATAAACATCTAAAAGACAATAATGTACGGAAATTGCGAAACTTGAATAGTAGTACCTAACTGTAACTCTTTCACTGTATGAAAAAGCTTGTTCTTCTGTATTTATTATCTGCTGTCATGCTGAATGCTATGGCACAAATCACCGTGGGGCGTACCCCAGAGCGCTATTATACATCACTTTCGGACATGAAGGAAGGAAACAGTGTGGAGATGCCTTTCACTGATACCAAACTGAACTATAATACTGGTATGCTTCGCTTCCGTCCTGACGACAAGGCTTTGAAGAAGAAGCTGAAGAAGGAGGCTCGTTTGGTGGTGCACAAAGACTCGCTCTACCTGAATATGCGCAAACTTACTTACCAGGGTTTTACTTTCGGTACTGGTTATGTACAGGCGTGGTCATTGAATGACAGCACCTTGCTTTTCTTTGCTCCAGACAATGGATGGAAGTCCCTTGGCAAGACTGTGGGCGTAGGATTACTCTCTGCCGGATTGACTATGGGCATGACCGGAGGGGCGTTTGCCATGTACCCTGTAACGTTAGGCAACTGGGCTTGCTTCATCTATCAGGGAGACAGCAAAAAAGTGAAACGTGTGGATAGAGAGCTTGCTATCCAGTTGCTCAAAGAGGGTATCGACCCCAAGCCTTTCTTCGACTACATGGCGCTGTCTGAATACAACCAGAAGCAACAGAGTAACATCAAACTATACCTCTACAAACTGGTGCATTTGTTATAAAAAGTGTACGAAGGGTCCCCTACTTAATATAGCCACCACAAGTATGAAAACTATTAGTTATACTCGCACCCTTGATAATAATCATGACTCCGACTTCACGGCTTCCTCTTTCACCTTTAACTTCTCCTCCGACCTCTATTTCGGTTTTTATGTGACTCTTTCATACTATTAATGGCAATTTGGTGAACACTACAAAGCCTTATGCTTACATTCCAAAATTTCGAGCTCAAACTGCTGGAAGAATCACGAAATTAGCATCCAGAGGTGGCTATTTAATTGGTGGAGCTTCAATAGTTACAGGCTATGATATATATAATGGCAATAAGAGCTGGGACGAAGGTGGAGTTGACATAGTTTTAACAGGGGTCGGCTATTGGTGGCCTTATGGCACAATAGCTTCAACTTTATACTTTGGATACCAATGTTTTTCAGAATAATTATTAAGATACATGAAGTGTATGATAGATTTTTATTTTGCTATACACTATGTTCTATATCGATATTACAGAAAAAAAGGATTCGGTGAGGAAAGAGCATTGAATTGGACTTGTTCGTTTCAATCATGTCTGTCTGTTCTTTTCATGATGGGAGTGATTTTTCTTCCCTGTAAATTATTGAATATTTCAATCGCATTTGGGAAACCTTTAGGAATTATATATTTATGCGTGTTTTGGGTTGCTGAATACTTCTTATTTTATAGAAATGGAGTGTATATTGATGTGTTCCTTGAGTATGATCGATTAAGAAACACCCCTGCCATGAAGAAGAAATGCAGATATGCTAAAGTCTTTAATTTCTGTGTTATCGTATTTGGCCTGACCTGCCTATATATAGCAGATTATATTAACCATCATTAAAAAACAGTTATTCCTATAACAAACAAAGAGCCACAGGGACAGGCAGTTTGGTCCAATCCGTTGTTAGCACTTTCAGATAAACCAAAAAGCCTGTCCTTGTGGTCTGCCTTGGGTAATTGGGGAATGGGTGTTATTGGTGCAGACATTGCTCAACTCTTAATTTCAGAGTGAACCAGAATGCCTGTCCCTGTGGCCCTATGGATTTAATGGTGTAGGTTCTTTTTCTCCTATGAAGAAAAAGCAATAAGATATTCAAATAATAAATACTTTTTTATTAAGGAATAACATGAAACATTCAATTGTAATACTTTTTGCAATTATTTATTGTTGTACCATTCAGGAAACAATTGCTAGGGAAAATATTGAACAATCTTTTGCCCTGATGAGCATCATAGAGAACTATGATTCTATTATTGTCGAAGCGAAATATGCACCCAAATATAACCCATCAACAGATACTATTTATTATAATGTAGTTGTCATAAAAGAAAAAAATGACTTATTAATCTGCGTAGATGGATCAAAATATGAAAATTATTATTACCTAGGACCAATAACTCCTCAGCCAGAACTATTGAAAGAAGTGAATGTGCCTGAAAAAAATGGTTTAACGATCATAGGACATATTGTCCAAAACAAAAAAAAAATAACCATTTATGCAGACCATGGCACAGAAATGACTGCAATCCAGAACCTTATAGGCAATCGAGATTATATAACTGCCAATCTTGAATATATTAAGAATTTTGAATGTATTATTGATCGCGACCCATACGTGTGTGTCTTTCAAATTCTATCAAATATGTCTATTCAATTAATTTCAAAAGGGAAACCATATATTATGAAACTTGATCTCTAACTTTTTTGCAATAGATAAATAGAATATTATTTGTAACAGTTTCTCTAACAATCTCAATATAGAAAGGTCAATAGACAATGAAACCAAATACTTTTTTAATATTCCTTGTATTGTTCTTTTCAATACAACTTTCCGCCCAAATCCCCCTCACCACCACGACCAACACCCTGCGTCATGGTGACATCCTCTGCAAGGTGACCGGACATGTAGAGGGTAGCCGTGCTTTTACACGTTATCGCAATATTGATGACGAGGTGCTGACTGATGCAGTTAAGGCTATTGTGTAGTTTTATACAGCTCTTATTATAAAATGAGGCATATTATGCTGAATTTTCTGCACAATTCGTTATTTTTTTCATATTTTCTTTTGTTATATTTCCAAAAAGATGTAATTTTGCAGCAATAAAGAAATATATCCGATGATCGGCTACCTACAATTCCGCGATACAATGCATCCGTATGGATGCTTCAATGTGCAGCAGGTGAAGATTGCATTCCCCAATTTCGACCGGACGAACTATACGCGTTGGGTCAAGCAGGGATTGCTTCTGCGTTTGCGTCAGGAGTGGTATGCTTTCCCCGATATGCTGAAGGAACCGGACTTCGCGCGCTTCGTGGCCGAGCGAATCTATCGCCCGTCGTACATCAGCCTGCATACGGCACTTTCCTTCTATGGGATGATCCCGGAATCGGTGGTGAGGATCACGTCAGTTTCCACGTTGAAGACTATTTCGTTTGAGAATGACTTCGGACAGTATTCCTACCAGAGTATCAAGCCATCATGCTTCTTCGGCTACGAACCTCGGCAGACGATGGGTGGACGCTCGTTCATGCTGGCACACCCCGAAAAGGCTTTGCTCGACCTCCTGTATCTCTATCCGCAATACAACACGATGGAGGAGATCGAAGAACTGCGTCTGGATGAGGATTATATGACAAGTGAACTGAACCTTGAGCGACTGGAAGAATACCAGCGACGCATAGGCAGCAAGGCGTTGGACGCAAGAGTAAAACTGTTAAGGCAATATTTTGAAATATGATAGATCTCAATTATATACATGGTTTCTTCGCTCCACAGATCGCGCAGAATGCGGCTATGGAGAAGCACATGCTCAAGGAGTATCTGCAGCTGATAGGATTCTGCGCTTTGATGAATTCGTGGATGAAATGATTTAATTTACTTCAGTACTTGACCAACTATAGCAACAGATGCTGGGAGTCCGGACTCTGTCGCAGGACTTATAATTTCTTCGGCGCAGGAAAATAGTCCAATGTATCTGTCCCTCTGCGGACTCGAAAAAGAAAAATGAAAAGGCTTATATTTTTACTATTCATAATTAATGGTTTTTGTTATAATACATTTTCTCAGTTGCAAAGAATAGACTCTACTCTATTAGAAACTGTTGATAGTGTAAAAATAATCGTAGGCGATAATTATGCTCTTAATTTGAACCCATGTGATTCTTATTTAGTTTTTTCCAATCATAAGTATCCTAGTTTAAGGATCGCTCAAGATTCTTCTGCCTTGCTTTTGTCTTTATTGAAGGATGCCCTCAATAGTGATAATGTTACAAAAAAGAGGGATTTCGAATGTGAAGCTCCAGATTATAAATTATTATTGTATTCCGGAGGTAGAGTGTCCTATAATAGAACAATCTGGACAGAAAGAGAGGTTGTATATTTCTCTAATCAACTAGTTGCATTTCTCAATCGAATTTCAATGATGGCATATAATCAAGAAAATTCAATTAAAAGTTATTATGGATGGAGTATACGAAATGCCTCTGCAATAACTAGAGAGTATTGCGATATACTATCATCATCTCCAAATAATTATCAATATGTATTGGATTCAATTGATCAAACATCTTATCGCCTCAATAGTATGGGATACACAAGGAAAATATGTCTCATATATGCACTTTTTATTAATCAAAAAAAACGAAATGGAGAACAACATATCTTTGTGTCGGATATTGTTGAAAAAATAGGAATCCCTCAGGATAGTATTCTGTACTACACACGTTTTTTAGATGATGATTTACAAAAAGAATTGAAGGGACTATAATTTGGATATTGCTTCTGAATTTTATAGGATCTAATTAATCTCTTCATAATCAAGAAAAACAACTAACGAAATGAAAACTACGATTTTTCTTCTATTGCAGGTACTCTTGCTTATCAATGTGGTTGGATGCCATAGCAATACTAATAAAACAATACAAAAGAATCCCGCAGAGATGAATCTTGGGTATAAGTTCGATTCTTCATATTTCATGGCGGATGGGCAAGATACCATTGCGTTTGATGGTTTTCAAGCAAGTCCATCCTTTTATTGGGGAATATAGTTTTGTTACGTGCTATATGTCAAGCTATGGGTCTTCTGGCGTAAAAGAAAAAATACATGTTTCCAACAAAAAAACGTTTAGATTTAATTTCTAATTATATGAGGAACTTATTTATCTTCTTTTTAATATGTACTGGATGCTCTAGTGCTAAAAATATCGATGGTGCTTCATTACCAATTGATAGTATAATACGTGAGTACCAAAATGAGTATTCTTCAATTATGTCAACTATATACCCTAATGATTCTTGCGAATATAGCTTATCTATGATAGTCAATTCTAAACTGTACTATACATTTATATTATATAATTGGGAGGGAACCCATTTGACAATTTGGGGAGACCCGGCTATTCCTACACCTCTATTAAGATATTATAAATTTTATGCTTACAGAAGCCCAAACGAACTCTTTTTTTGTGAAATTGGAGATTCAATACCAGAAGACGTAAAAGAATCATTAATGAGAGGCCTGAATATAGAACCCTGCAACGACCATGCTGTATCAGAATGGGATGGAGATCCCTTCTTGATTGATTTCCTTTTTGATAATGGATCTTGGAAAAAGGTTGATCAAGGTTTTGATAAAGTCGGATTTTGGTTTCAAGTCTCAAAACAATATAATAATAAGAATATTGAATGGAAGTAGTATTGATAACGCAAAATATTAAAATGAAATATAAAACAAGTGTAATATTAGCATTTTTATATTGCTATTTCTTCCCCCTCTCCGCCCAAGTCCCCCTCACCACCACGACCAACACCCCGCGGCATGGTGACATCCTGTGCAAGGTGGAAGTGCCTTAAGTGGATGTCACTTCTATCCTATCTATAAGCGTTTTCTTTATATTGGTAGAAGAAATAGCAAAAAAAAGTAATGAATAAACAAGAGTCAGATTCAAGCCGATGTCTGTCCGGACCGTTCAGCTTAAGGTGAACGAGACGGGCGAACTCTTCTCTAACATTATATCCTCCGTCGGCACTTTGTCCCATGAGAAAAGTGGAATGAGATCTTGTGCAGAAATAGGCGAGGAGGTGGGAGTGATGCCGGCAAGGTGGGCAAGGATGCCAAGGATTTCTTCTGCGGTGTGATGCTTGCGCAGTTCTCCTAAATCCAAACTTTTATCACGCTTGCAGAGACGTTGTCCAGAATCATTACATAGCAAAGGCAGATGACAGAATTGGGGTACTGGATATCCCAGGATCTGATAGAGATAAATCTGCTGTGGTGCGGAGAGGAGCAGGTCTCTTCCCCGCACTACTTCTGTGATGCCCATTAGAGCATCGTCCACTACTACAGCAAGCTGGTACGCCCATGCACCATCAGCCCGTCGCAGGATGAAATCGCCGCAATGAGAGGCAAGGTTGACACATTGAGGTCCGTAATGATGGTCTGTAAAAGAAATGTCTGTGTCAGGAACAAAGAGACGTGTAGCTGGGATGCGGTTTGGATTGACGGCAGGCTTGCTGATTTGTTCTGCCCCAGGAGACTGCAAGTGAAGCGGACGACATGTCCCCGCATAGACAATGCGGCCATCAGACTCATGTGGAGCCTGCGTTGCCATGATATCGGCGCGGCTACAGTAGCATGGATAGGTGAGTCCCTGGGCTTTGAGCTGCTCCAGATGTGACTCATAGATGGAGTATCGTTGGCTTTGGGTATATTCTTCGTCCCACACCAATCCGAGCCAGCGGAGATCTTCCTTGATCTGCTGTGCATATTCGGGGCGTGAACGCTGTGGGTCAATGTCTTCGATACGCAAGACCCAGGCATCGTCCTGACTCTTGACAGAGAGCCAGGATAGCAGTGCAGAATAGATGTTGCCCAGGTGCATTCGTCCTGTAGGCGAGGGTGCAAATCGTCCTTTCATGGGGCAAAGATAGCAAGAAAAACGTAATTACGGAAATTTGTGTGTCAAAAAGGTGAAAATGCCTGGAAAATGGAGTGGGAAAAGATAGAATTGCACAATAAAAAGGAGAGAATCTCGTTTTGAGTTATGATGGAAAAGCATATTATTGGCATGAGGCAACAGAGAGGCGTAGTCCGGAGAGACGTTCTTCGGATATTGCTCACATGGTGCTGGCTGATGATGCTTGCTCCTCATGCGTCAGCCCAGCTGGATACTCCTGCCAGTATGAACTGGGCGACTCCAACACTCTACAATGCGGCTACGGCTGGTGCTGACTCTGCGCTGCATGTAATAGCCTTCAATCGTATGCAGTGGGTAGGGATTGATGACGCGCCTCAGACATTCTTCGTTTCGGCAGATCTGCCGTTTATGCTGAAGAGTCAGCGTGCTGGTGCGGGCGTTACGATTCTCAATGACCAGGAGGGACTCTTCACGACCACTTTTGTCAATGCCCAGTTCTGTTACAGCCGGAAACTCTGGGGGGGGCGGCTCGCTTTGGGCCTGCAGCCCGGCTTCGTGAACCAGACTTTCAGCGGAGGAGAGATTTCAATCCCAACGGGTGATGCCTGGGATCCGTCAGACGAGGCTATCCCTAAATCTGATGTGGCGGGTATGGGTTTTGACCTCGGTTTAGGCACTTATTACGAGCATGGCAGATTCTTTGGTGGAATCAGCGTGCAGCATTTGCTTAGTACTCAATTGGAGCTTGGCGATTATGCCTATACGGAGCTGACTCCTACGTTTTATTTTCAGGCGGGAGGCAATATTCCCATCAAACGCACGTTATATATATTGCAGCCTTCGCTTCTGGTAAGGACTACTTTCCAGTTTACACAGGTTGAGGCAACACTTCGCGCCACCTTTGACCATAAGTTCTGGGGTGGATTCACGTACCGTCATGGCGACGCTGTGGCACTGATGGTGGGCGCTGATGTGGGCAATCTGCGTATCGGATATAGCTATGATGTGGGTATATCACGCATGGGATTCGAGTCAGGAGGCTCGCATGAACTCCTGCTGGGCTGGACAATGCATATTGACTTGGACAAAAAGACAAGGCATGGAGCCAAGTCAATACGAATACTTTGAGCAGGTTGATTTGAAAGCAAATAGTTACATAACAGAAAATAGATAATTCATAATTGAGAATTGAATATACAATGAAAAAAATCTTTTTAGCAATCCTGACAGCGGTGATTGGCTCGGCTATGCTGACCAGTTGCATGAAGTCCATGGGTGGACAGGGCGGCGAGGTGACTGGCGTGCGTGGACGTGCCTGGAACGAGCCTCAACCTTACGGCATGGTGCTGGTGAAACGTGGATCAATGGAGGTCGGCGCACAGGAGAAAGATAGCCTTTGGGGTGATCAGCTGGATGCAAAAGGTATCTCAGTAGATGCTTTCTGGATGGATGAGAAAGAGGTTTCGAATGCTGTATATCGTCAGTTTGTGCAGTATGTACGTGACTCTATCATCCGTGAGCGCCTGGCAGATCCTGCCTACGGCGGCAATGAGGATTATAAGATAGAGGAGGATAAATACGGCGAGCCTGTCACTCCGCACCTCAACTGGAACAAGCCTATCCCTTGGCGCAAGCCGAACGAGGAGGAGCAGCTTGCCATTGAGAGTGTATATAAGGTTGACCCGATTACGGGTAAGAAGATGCTGGACGGAGCACAGATGAATTATCGCTATGAGGTGTTCGACTACAAGTCGTATGCCCAGCGCCGTTATCGTCTGGATCCGGAGCGCCGTGACCTGAACACGGATCATGCCGTCAATTATGATGAGGAGATTCTGATATCAAAGGATACTGCCTATCTGGACGACGAGGGTAATGTGCGTCGTGAGACTCTGGTGCGCCCTTTGTCATCAGAGTACGACTTCCTCAATACTTATATTGTAAACATCTATCCTGATACTACGGTTTGGGTCAATGACTTTGCCAATGCCTATACGGAGCAGTATGCCCGCTATTATTTCTCTTCACCTATCTATGATGATTATCCGGTGGTGGGTGTGAGCTGGGAACAGGCAAATGCTTTCTGTGTATGGCGCACGGAGTTCCTCAAGTCGAGCTACGGAATGCGTGGCATAGATGTAGAGCCTTACCGCCTGCCAACTGAAGCCGAATGGGAATATGCCGCACGTGCGGGTAATAACAACCAGCAGTATGCGTGGAGCACGGAGATGCCTCATACGGAGAAGGGCTGCTTCAACGGCAACTTCAAGCCGGGGGATGGCGATTACAGCCGTGACGGCTATATCATCACTTCGCCTGTGGGTGCCTATTCGAGCAACGACTTCGGCCTCTATGACATGAGCGGCAATGTGGCAGAATGGACCTCGACCGCATGGAGCGAGGCTGGCGTGCATCAGACCAGCGATATCAACCCGGACTATCAGTATAATGCTGCCAAAGAGGATCCTTACAAACTGAAGCGTAAGGTGATACGTGGCGGATCCTGGAAGGATGCCAAGCATTATGTGCGTGGTGATGTCCGATCATGGGAATATCAGAATGAACAGCGTTCGTTTGTCGGTTTTCGTTGCGTGCGTACCTATTTAGGTAATAATAAGGTGGACGTCAAGAAGAGCAAAGGCAGCCGAAGCAAGGCGACCAAGCAGCCAAAACAGAAACGTCAGTCTGGCGGTGGCGGAGGACGCTCTGCACGCAGACGATAATTGATAATTGAGAATCGATAATTGGGAAATGATAATATGAAAAAGCGTAATATCCGTGGCCTCTTCATTGGTGAGAAGGGACAGCGTACATTCAATTTTATTTATTCGCTTGGCGCCTCTGTAGTAATCTTGGGTGCTCTCTTCAAATTGCTCCATGTGCCTGGTGCCGACCTGATCCTGGTGATCGGTATGGGAACGGAGGCAGCTATCTTTGCACTCTCTGCTTTCGATACCCCTTCGAAGGATTACAAGTGGGAGCGCGTTTATCCCGAACTGGCGGCTGAAGATGAGGCATTGGAACGTCTGGAGCGTATGCGTGAGGGCGTTCATTCTCCAGAAGTGGAGAGGAACAGTAATGCGGGTGGTAATATTACCATCATTGGTGGTGGTATGCCTGCAGGAGGCACCGTCGTTGTGGGCGGAGGTGCTCCTGTGTCAGCAGAGTCTGCAAGTGTTACCGCAGCTCCGCTTGTAGCCAGTGGCAACGTGGGTGTAACCCCAGAACAGGCAGATCAGGTGACTGAAGCCACTCGCAAGTATGTGGAGCAGCTTAATGCCATCAGCGAGGGTCTTGCCAAACTTCAGGAGAGTATGGCTTCTTTGAGCCAGAACAATGGATATGCTGAGCAGATGGCTTCACTCAACAAGAATGTTCAGGGCTTGAATACCATCTATGAGATTCAGCTGAAGAGTGTCAGCTCGCAGCTGGGTACCATTGAACAGGTTAATCAGGGTCTCAACAATATTCGTTCACTGTATGAGAACGGACAGAATGACTCGTTCCGCATTCGTCAGGAGACGGATCAGCTGGCACGTAATCTGCAGCAGCTCAATGAAGTCTATGCCCGTATGCTCCAGGCAATGACGGCAGGCTATGGCTTTGCACCACAGCAGCAGTTCCAGCAACCGCAGAATGCTCAGTCAGCTCAACCACAGCAGTTCCAGCAGCCACAGGGTCCTCTCTATGCTCAGCGATAAGTAAGTTTCATGCTCTATGAATGACTGCTTGCATGAAAGCTTTTTTTCGCAGTTGCATGAAAGCTTGTTTTGCAGTTGCATGAAAGCTTGTTTTTGCAGTATTCCGACAGCAATGAACTCTTTAACTTTTTAACTCTTTAACTTTTTAACTCCTAAAGATGAGTGCCAATAATAGCCGTCTGTCGCCCCGTCAGAAGATGATTAACTTGATGTATATCGTCTTCCTTGCCATGGTAGCGCTGAACGTCTCCAGCGATGTGCTTGCTGGATTCAAGCACGTGGAGGATGCTTTGGATGCCAGTAATGCAGGTGCCCAGACGCGCAATCAGAAGCTATATGATGAATTTGAACGCGCCAGGGAGAAGAATCCAGAAAAGGTAGCCCGTTGGTATGATGCTGCACAAAGTGTCAGAACGACGGCAGCCTCGCTCAGTGCGTTCATTGACTCGGTGAAGCATGAGATTGTCATTGAAGCTGACGGCAAGAAGGGTGATCCGCAGAACATCAAGAACCGTGAGAATCTGGAGGCAGTTAATCAAGTAATGCTCTACAACGAGAAGATGAACCGCGGGTTGATGCTCCGCGAGAAACTCGAAGAGTACCGCAAGGGACTGGTAAGCCTGCTGCCTGACGGCGATGCGCGTGTGGTAAGCAATTATCTGAGCACTGCCGTCCCGGAGGAATCAAGGCTGACTTGGGAATCGGCAATGTTTGAGAATATCCCTGTAGCCGCTGCCGTCACGATCCTGTCAAAGATTCAGGGTGACGTACGGAATGCTGAAGGTCAGGCGATAGAGAGCTTGATGCAGAGTATTGATCGTGGTGATGTGCGTGTCAATCAGATGAGTGCTTTCGTCATCCCTAATTCGCGTAATGTGATGCGAGGTTCCGTGTTCGAGGCTCAGATTGTCATGGCAGCGGTAGATACCACACAGACTCCGTCCATCTATATCGGCGATCAGCTCTATAATGGCGCCAAAGAGGGTTACTACAGTGTGACAGCCGGCCGTGAAGGTATTCAGACGCTCAAAGGCTATCTTGAGGTCAATAAGCCAGACGGAACCACCGAGCAGCTTCCATTTCAGACTGATTACTTTGTGAGCGAACCGGTAGCTACCGTTTCGAACACGATGATGAATGTGATGTATGCAGGTATTGACAATCCGCTCTCTATCTCTGTGCCTGGCGTGGCTGCCGGTCAGGTAAGTGCCTCAATGACCAACGGTACTTTGACCAGAACGGGTAACGGATGGGTGGCAAAACCAAAGACGGTGGATCAGGATGCAGTCATTACTGTAACAGCCAATCAGAATGGACGTACAATGACGGTAAGCCAGACAGCATTCCACGTACGCCGACTGCCTGATCCAACTCCTTATCTGCTTTGCAAGGATGCTTCGGGCAATACAGTGCGTTACAAAGGTGGTTCGCCCATCTCGAAACAGGCGCTGCTTGGCGCGGGTGGTATTCATGCTGCCATTGATGACGGTTTGCTTAATGTGGAGTTTACCGTCAAGTCATTCCGAATAGATATCTTTGACTCAATGGGTAATGACATCCCAGAGGATAGCCAGACCAGCCAGTATTCCGAGCGTCAGCGCACGGCTATCAACCGACTGCAGCGTGGAAAGAAATTCTTCATCACACGTGTCAAGGCTGTAGGTCCAGACGGCATCGAACGCACACTGTCACCTATTGAGGTGGTTGTGAACTGATGACTTCCTATCCATTTCATCCATAATAATACTATTTTGACTCGAAATATGAGATTGCGTATTTTTTCACTTTGCATGCTTGTGGCACTGATGCTGATGCCTGAACCCATAGAGGCTCAAGTCAGTGTGCGCCGTGGTTCATCGCGAACAGAATCGAGCTCGAACAAGAAGGAAAAGCCTGAGCAGAAAAACAAGTCAGCTAAGAACGAAACGAACCCGATGGACCGCCCAGGCAGAGGTCCTGTGCAGCATTCTACAGAACAGTCAGGCGGTGCCGGACAGCGTCCTGCCAATCCGACACAGCAAGCGCCTGCCGCTCCTGCACAGCAGTCCACGGCACAGAAGCGTACTCCTGCCAAGAAGTCAGGGACGCAGCAGTCTGCCGTGCAGGTGGAGGGAATGACTCTTCGGCAGCAAGCCTTCTCGGAGTATCAGCGTAAGGCGGAGGGACATGTCACCTGGCAGCACGTAATCTATAGGGAACTTGACCTGACAAAAGAGCAGAATGCCTCACTTTATTATCCTCAAGAACCACAGGATGGACTGACCAACCTCTTCCGTGTCATCTTCGAGGGTCTTTGTACCAATCGGATCAAAGGATATGAATATATGGATGGTCGCGAGGTCTTCACGGACAAGTATGTGGTCAAGGTGGGCGATGTGCTTGATAAGTTTGGCGTCTATTACAAGCAGCGTCCGGGAGTCGGCCAAGGTGCACTCCCTATCTATGAAGTGGATGAGATGGATGTGCCCTGTAATGAAGTGCTTCGCTATTACATCAAGGAGCGCTGGGAATATGATCAGAAGACCTCGAAGTATGGACCCCAGATTCTTGCCTTGTGTCCAATTCTGCTTCGTTCGGGAGATTTTGGCGGCGACGCTGTCCCTTATCCAATGTTCTGGGTAAACTATGAAGACCTCCGTCCGCTGCTCCGTGAGCATCTGGTCATGAGCGAAGGTTTGAACAATACGCCACGTTACACCATGGAGGAATATTTCTCGCTTGGACAATACGAGGGAGAAATCTTTAAGGTGCAGAATACACGTGGCTTGTCACTGATGCCGCAATATCCAGACAGCGCCTCCCTTGATTCAGCCAGAACATCCATCGAGGCACAGCTCCGTGGATTCAAGGACAATATCTGGGTACACCAGATGTCTGCCGAAGAGGAGGCTGCACAGGAGGCAGAGGAGTCTGCAAAGCGTGCAGAGAAACGTAATGCAGCCCGTAATGAGAAACGTGCAGAACGGGATGCCAACAAAGAGGCAAAGCGCAACCGCAGAACTGGAGAGTCAGTTGACCTTGATGCAGTAGAGGCTGAAAAGGTAGCAAAAGAGGAGGAGATAGACCAGCGTATTGAAGATACAGGGACAGCTCACAGTGCCCGCAGGTCAGCTCGCCGCCGTTGATTTTTTAAGGACAAATAGATAGATTATCGTCAGGTTAGTGGACAAAAAACCGCTAACCTGACATATTTTTTTGTAATCATTCGTTTTTTTCAAAAAAAAAGTGTAACTTTGCCGCGTATTATGTGCTTTGCTATAAGCAATGTATCGTAGAGAACACTGAAGAAAATCATAATAACATAATAATCAAAAAACAATGAAACAACAAATCCAACAGACTCTTAGAGATTCGGCAGCTATGCGCTGGACGGCTCTCTTGCTGCTGGCCCTGGCGATGTTCTGTTCATACATCTTCATGGACATCCTTTCGCCAATCAAGGACCTTATGCAGTCAGAACGAGGATGGGATTCGCTCGCCTTTGGCACAATGCAGGGCGCTGAGACCTTCCTCAATGTGTTTGTATTCTTCCTCATTTTTGCAGGTATTATCCTTGACAAGATGGGTGTCCGTTTCACCGCAGTCCTTTCGGGTGCAGTGATGCTGGCAGGTGGTATCATCAAGTACTATGCCGTAAGTGATGCCTTCATCGGCAGCGGTCTTGAGGCTTGGTTTACCAACAACCTCAACTACATCCCAGGCTTTGATGAGCTCGGTATCTCTCCATTTTATGAGGGTATGCCAGCATCTGCCAAACTGGCAGCAGCAGGATTCATGGTATTTGGCTGTGGCTGCGAGATGGCTGGTATCATGGTGAGCCGTGGCATCGTAAAGTGGTTCAAGGGTCGTGAGACTGCCTTGGCTATGGGTTCAGAGATGGCTTTGGCTCGTCTGGGCGTTGCTACCTGTATGATATTCTCGCCATACTTTGCAAAGTTGGGTGGAGAGGTCAGCGTTTCGCGTGCCGTCGCTTTCGGTGTAGTATTGCTTTGCATTGCACTCATCATGTGCATCGTATATTTCTTCATGGACAAGAAACTTGATGCACAGACTGGTGAGGCAGAGGAGAAGGACGATCCATTCAAGATTTCTGATATCGGCCGCATCCTCTCAAGTCAGGGTTTCTGGCTGGTGGCTCTGCTCTGCGTACTTTATTATTCTGCCATCTTCCCATTCCAGAAGTATGCAGTGAATATGCTTCAGTGTAACCTCACCCTTACTCCTGGTGACGGTTTCTGGGCTGGCGATTCAGTAACCATCGTCCAGTATATCATCATGCTGGTCGTAGCCGTATGCTCATTCTCAAGCAACTTCTCGAAGGACAAAACCAAGAAGTATGGCTTGATGGCTGCCGCTATCGTAGCGCTCGTGGTTTATTGCTTCATGGGTTACAAGCGTGGCTCGGCAGAGACTGTTTTCGCCGTATTCCCTCTGCTCGCTGTTGCCATCACACCAATTCTTGGCAGCTATGTTGACCACAAGGGCAAGGCTGCTTCGATGCTGATGATCGGCTCACTGCTGCTTATTCTCTGCCACCTTACTTTCGCCTTCGTTCTGCCAATGTTCAAGGGTTCTGCTGTGGGCGGCATCATCGTAGCTTACATTACCATCCTCGTGCTTGGTGCCTCGTTCTCGCTCGTTCCTGCAGCCCTTTGGCCATCAGTACCAAAGCTGGTGGACGAGAAGATCATCGGTTCGGCATACGCCCTCATCTTCTGGATTCAGAATATCGGACTTTGGCTCTTCCCAATGCTTATCGGTAAGGAGCTCGATTCGACTAACCAGGGCGTAACTGATCCAACACAGCTCGATTATACCTATGCTCTCGTCATGCTGGCAGCCCTCGGCATCGCAGCCTTCCTGATCGGACTTTACCTGAAGGCAGTGGATAAGAAGAAGGGCTTCGGACTGGAGGAGCCA
Source organism: Bacteroidales bacterium (assembly GCA_045617885.1). Classification (GTDB taxonomy): domain Bacteria; phylum Bacteroidota; class Bacteroidia; order Bacteroidales; family UBA3663; genus Liminaster. The sequence goes on from JAZLJN010000091.1 coordinate 16,115, forward strand.
AATATCAAGTAAATAATTCTGAAGCAGCGGTAATTCGGATTTCCGATTTCTCGGTTCCGATTTCTCGAATTTCGATTTCTCGATTTCTCGATTCTTCGAATTATCGAATTATCGATATCTCGATATTTCGAATCTTCGAGTAATCGAATTCTCGATGCTTCAATAAAACAAATATCACTATGTTTGAAGGACAACCTAAAGGCCTATATGCTTTGGCATTGGCTAATACAGGCGAGCGCTTTGGCTACTACACCATGCTTGCCATCTTTACACTCTTCATGCAGGCTAAATTCGGCTGGGATGAAGGTACTGCCGGTCAGGTGAATGCTATTTTCCTGGCAGCTGTTTATTTCTTGCCACTATTTGGTGGCTGGCTTTCTGATAAGATCGGCTATGGTCGTTGCGTTACCATTGGTATGCTGGTCATGTTCCTCGGTTACCTGGGACTCTCTGTTCCTACTGATGATCTTGGCACCGCAAAGATTGTGATGATTGGTGGCTTGGCTCTTGTCTCACTGGGTACTGGTCTGTTCAAGGGTAATCTGCAGGTGCTCGTCGGCAATCTCTATGATGACCCAAAGTATGCATCGCGCCGTGACTCTGCATTCAGCCTTTTCTATATGGCTATTAATATTGGTGCTATGTTTGCGCCATCAATGGCAAAATGGGTGACCAATCAGTATCTGGCACAGTATAATATGGTATATGATGCTGCAAATACTGACCCAGAGTACTTGAAGGTGCTCTCTGGTGGCTATGGCTTGTGCTTTGGTGTAGCTTGCGTTTCGCTGATTCTTTCAGCTGTCATCTATTTTGTGTTCCGTGGCTGGTTCAAGCACGCTGACGTTACTGCAAAGCAGGCAAAGAGCAGTGGTGATGCCAACGCAGTAGAGCTGACTCCTAAACAGACACGTGACCGCATCTACGCACTTCTTCTGGTGTTCTTCGTAGTGATTTTCTTCTGGATGGCTTTCCATCAGAATGGTTCGGCACTGACATTCTTTGCCAAGAAATATACCAACCTCACCGTTGAGGGCCCAATGCGATTCGGTTTCAACATCTTCAGCTTGGCATTGGTTGCAGTGGCTGTATATACTGGTTTTTCTGCTATCCAGTCGAAGGTTACCACCACCCGTTCTATCTGTGCAGTCGTTACTGTTGCGCTTTTGGGCGGAGCTTACGCGCTCTATTCGATGATGGATGATCCTACCATGGCACAGCCATCAGACTTCCAGCAGTTCAACCCATTCTTCGTTGTGGCACTTACCCCATTCAGCATGGTTCTGTTCGATGGTTTGGCTAAAAAGGGTCACGAAGTATCTGCACCAACCCGTATTGCCTGGGGTATGCTGGTAGCAGCTCTTGGCTTCGGCGTAATCACCATGGCATCAACCGGCTTGACCTCTCCAATGGATCTGGGCGATGGCACACAGAGCGTACTCTCTCCAGGTTGGCTGATCTCTACCTATCTTACACTTACCTTTGCAGAGTTGTTGCTCTCTCCAATGGGTATTTCATTCGTTACGAAGGTATCGCCTCCGAAGTATAAGGGTCTGATGATGGGTGGATGGTTTGTAGCTACCGCTATCGGTAACTATGCCAGCATGCTTCCATCAAAGCTCTGGAACAAGATTCCTTTGATGTACAACTGGGCTATTCTTATCGCTCTCTGTCTTGTCAGTGCTCTCCTGATGTTTGCTCTCTTGAAGCAGCTCAAGAAGATGACTGAATAATCATCGTTATATCCAGTTTCAACATCGATGGAACAGACGATACAAGTTTCCGATCGTGAATTCAAACATTACCTCAGCCAGGAACATATTCTGGCTGAGGTGGATCGAATAGCTGGTCAGATAAACGAAGATCTGGCTGGTACGCATCCGCTCTTTGTGTGTGTGCTCAACGGAGCGTTTGTTTTTGCCAGCGACCTCTTCCGTCGCGTCACCATCCCGGATGCCGAGATTACCTTCATCCGCATGAAGTCATACGTCGGTACGGAGACCACCGGTAAGGTCAAATCAATAGCCGGACTGCTGGAATCAGTCGTTGACCGGACTGTGGTCATCGTAGAAGATATTGTAGATAGCGGCTACACCATGGAGCGTCTGATACATCAGCTCTATGACCTCGGTGCCAAACAGGTGAAGGTTTCCTGCCTGCTCAGCAAGCCGAATGCACTTAAGGTGCCAAATCTGAAGCTCGACTATGTAGCCATGGAGATTCCGAATGACTTCATTGTAGGCTATGGGCTTGACTACAACGAGCAGGGACGAAACCTCCCGGATATCTGGGTGGTGAAAGAGGGAAAATGAATCAGTTTTTAGCTTTTGGCTGAAAAGATAAACACATTATTTAATATCTATGCTTATGAAAAAGATTACTCTCATCGCAGCATTGTCTGTAATGGCAGTGGCTGCATCAGCTCAGACCAAAGTTCAGCCTCGTCAGGTGGCTTTGAATCAGAATGTGCCTGTACGGGTAATTCACAGCAACGCCTCTGTTGCAGTCCGTGACTTTGTGCGTCCTATGCCTTGCCTCAATAACCGTGGTGACGTCATTGCTACGGAGATGGGTACTATCTGTCTGCCTTATGTGCCTCGTGTGGAGGGCGCTACACTCTATGAACTGGCTTATGCCTCAAGTACGGAGTTCGTATTCCGTGAGGTGACCAACCCTCAGGCAAATACCCCTTATGTATTCCGTGCTGATAATGGCGCAGAGAAGGTTGTGTTTGTGGGTATGGGCGATTATAAGACCAGCAGCGAAGACGTGACTGCCATGGCTGCAGGTGTGGAGGATGCCTTCGTTGGTTCTTATCGTTCACATGTTGTTGAAGAGCCTGTCTTCTACTTGAGCAACGACAAGATCCAGTATTCAGATCAGCCTCTCTATACTACACGCTTCCGTGCTTATTTCAAGGCAAGCATTCTTCCTGCCGGAACTGTGCTTTCGCCGGATGTTCGTACCCGTTTTATCGGCGCCAATGCTCCACTTGACATTGATCAGATGGAGGCAGAGATGGAGGGCAATGCTGTTCAGATCAGCCGACAGAATGTAGGCTTGCAGCAGGGTACCTATCAGCTCGGTGGCAAGAAGGTTGAGGTTAAGTAATGCTTAATACGCAATAATCTTACATAATAGACAGCAAAATCCTGTCTTTTTTAGCAAAAGAATATTAATTTTAGGTCCAAAATGAA
>JAZLJN010000092.1:0-21726 GCA_045617885.1 Bacteroidales bacterium
GACTATCGCAATGTTTCGATAAGTCACTGGAATGCCCTCGATGCCTCTGGCAGGCAGTCGGCATACACCTTTGTCGAGACCTACAAGAAGACCTTCACGTCTGGCGATGGAATGCCATTCCTTAGCCAGTATCTGAAGGCAGCACCCTGGTCGAGTACCTCATCTTTGAACAATGTAGGGTGATTGTAGTTATTCATTTCTGTAGAGGTTTTTCCAGAGCCTGAGATAAGATGAATAAGGACAGTTCCTCACGCTTTTCTTGTGTCTGTATTCCACACATTATTTAAATGCTAAGATCGGAGGAACTGGTAGGCGGAAAAATAATATAATGCGTAAGAAAAACTTTCTCTTAGCAACGATGCTGGTGTCGGTATCGTTGCAACTTAAAGCGGAAGAGAATGTAATTGATGGCGTCTTTGCATGGGTAAACGGTAGCAGTACGTGCTATCATTTATCAGATGTCCCTAAAGTTACCTGCAAAGATGGTTTCGCCATTCTCTCATTAGGGGATTCTGATACACCGCAATTGAAAATTGAACTTAAGGATGATGCTACCCTGGAAATTACATTCGGCACTTATTCGGATGGAGCAGGTGTGCAGACTACCGAACTGACTAAAGTGGAAAAATCTGGTAAATATATCAAAGGGGGACGTCTCATCATTGTTAAAGACGGAAAACAATATGATGTAAACGGTACACTTATTAATTAAAAAAATTAGATGAATATGAAAAAGTTTCTATTAGCATTTGCTTTAATCTCAATATCTTTAGTTGATGTCAATGCCCAGGTTATCAGAATCTACAAAGGAGATTCTGTCGTGGCTACTTATACTCAAGCTCAGGCTGACAGAGTAGTATTCGACGATGGACAACCTATTTCTGACGGCGCAAACCAATATGTTGATCTCGGACTTAGTGTAAAATGGGCTACCTGCAATTTAGGCGCAACTAGCCCAGAAGAATATGGCAATTATTATGCTTGGGGTGAAGTCGTTCCACAATATAGCGAAGCCTATACTTGGGAGTCATATAAATTTAGTGTTGGACATGCTGGATATCCTCAATTTCAATTGTTAAAATATACGACACCAGATGGAGCCACGTATGCTAGTTGGTACGAAGATGACGTTTTTATTGGTGACAACATTTCTACTCTAGATCCTGAAGATGATGCAGCTACAGCTAATTGGGGGGCAGATTGGCGTATGCCTACAGTAGAAGAAATGAAAGAGCTTGTGGATAATTGCTTGTGGCTTGAAACCTCTGATTATAAGGATACGGGAGTACCTGGCTATATCGTTTACAGAGCCAAGCAAGATTCTGATAAGGGTTTATTGTTTCCGGAGAATTATTACGAAATACCTAACTATTCACTTACAGACAACCATATCTTCCTTCCCACTACTGGTTATTCTCTTCAAATCGGCTTTTTTTATGGAACACCAGGTATATACTCAACAAGTTCCGTAGTTGAAGCAGATTGTACTAAAGCACATTGTCTGTGTGTGGGAAGCGGCCAACTTTCATATTTGAGCAGCATAGAACGCTGCATTGGTGCCCCTGTACGCGCAGTACATCCATGATAAAGGTGGAAAGATACACATTTTGTCGCAATCTCGTATGGTGTAAGATTACTAGACGATTGTCATGATTGTCATTAAGGTTTCCTGATCTTCATTCTGATCACAACTTACGACCGGCATCAATCACTACTGATGATAGGTGCCGGTCATGTTTTATGCCTCTAAACTGCTGTGATCTGGTAGAGATGATTGATTAACAAAGCGTGTAAATTATTGGCAATAAATCACAAAAATTGCCGATAATCTACATTGTTGTGTATTTCATTATTTTTCCTTGCTTTTGCAGTGAAATCAAAACGTCAAAAGAAATGATTGACGAAATGAATCAAACAGGGCAATGTTTCCTATAATGAATGTGATTAAGGGAGGAAAAAAGAACCATCAATATCATATCTCAAGTTACAGGTCTTGCAGAAGATGTAATCAACACCCTGTGAGCAATTCGTGAACGTGTTTTGTACCATACGACCGACGTGGATCAATAGTTTGATCGATGTCGGTCGTAATTTTTTTGTTTTTATCAGTTTTTTACCACGGCGTTTAGAGCATTTAATAAGGTACTATTAGTGCGTGGATAGTATAATGTCTGAAATCCGCCACAAAGGTCATAATAATTACTGACAATGGCAAGGATTTTGGAGAAAAACATCGTAAAAATATGTTTTATAGTTAACAATTCAGCCGATTTTATGTTAATTTGGTGAAAAAAATGATGTTTTTTTGCTCAAAAACTTGGGAGTGTTAAAATATTAAGTTAAATTTGCAGTGCAATTAACAAATATATTGACATGAAGAAGCAAGCCATTTGGATGATCAGCATTGTGCTTTTTATAGCATTTGCCGGATTCCTTATCATGCAGTTCACTTATCTTAATGAGATCGTGAGCACGCGTGAGGAGCAATTCGACGAAGCCGTAAAACGTGCGCTTTTCAGTACTCAAAGAGCTTTGGAACAAAAAGAGACGCTTGAATACCTTCAGGAGTTCTATACGGATGATCAGCGCAATATGATTGAGAAGCTCAGTCATAATGCAGATACGATTTTTGGCTCAATTCCCGGTTTGCCATCACAACAGAAAACGGGACAGTTCAGCTTGTCGCCCAAACACGGAAACAATACCATCCGTAGCGTGCAGCGAGCAAATCAGGAACTCCTGATGTGGCAATACATCTATCGAAGGAATCTGCTGGATGATGTGATATTCAGAATCATCAGCCAGACCAATGACAAGCCTATCTTGGAGCGGCTGGATCTTGAGGAGTTAAGAAACTACTTCAATGAAGAGATGTCGAATGCCGGCTATACGTTGGATTATGAATTCAGTATCACCGATCCTGACGGAATGTGCGTGTATAAGACGCTTGATTATAACCAGACTACGGCAGAGAAGATTGGCAATTACAAGCAGCTCCTCTTCCCGAAGACGACCGTCACTCCCGGAGGTCAGATGCCAACCAAGGTCAGCTACATGACCATCTACTTCCCGGGAAGACGCACTTTCCTGATTAATTCTGGATTGCACTTCATGCTTCCGTCCTTTATCTTCACGGGCGTCATGATGTTCCTCTTTATCTTTGTGGTAGCTGTGGTATTCCGTCAGAAGAAGCTCTCTGAAATAAAGAACGACTTCATCAATAATATGACTCATGAGTTCAAGACACCGATCAGTTCCATCTCTTTGGCGTCACAGATGCTCAATGACCCGGCTGTAGCCAAGTCTCCTGATATGATCAAGCATATTACCGGAGTGATAGCTGATGAGACAAAACGACTTCGCTTCCAGGTAGAGAAGGTGCTTCAGATGTCAATGTTTGAGCGTCAGAAGACGAATCTTAAGCTACAGGATATTCCCGTCAATGCCATCATAGACAGTGCCTGCAGCACATTCAGACTGAAGGTAGAGAAGGCCGGAGGTCAGATCATCACTCATCTTGATGCAGAGGATGATATCTGCATGGTAGATGAGATGCACTTCGGCAATGTCATTTTCAATCTGATGGACAATGCCTATAAATATTCGCGTGAGGAGGTGCCGCTGCAGCTGACCCTCTCTACACGAAACCTTGGGGAGAAAGACCTTGAGATACGCGTGTCAGACAATGGTATTGGTATTAAGAAGGAAGACCTGAAGCGAATATTCGAGAAGTTCTATCGTGTACCTACCGGCAATCTGCATAATGTGAAAGGTTTCGGATTAGGCCTGGCATACGTATGGAAGATTGTGCAGGATCACGGCGGAAACATCAAGGCTGAATCAGTGTTCGGTCAGGGTACGACGTTCATTATTACAATTCCTTTGATGAAAGAATAATCAAGAAAAGCATTATTAACTAAATAAATATCCTCTATTATGGCAATTTCAAATCCTCAGCAGGAGAAACTTCGCATCTTGCTTTGCGAAGATGATGAAAACCTCGGTATGCTCCTCCGTGAGTATGTTCAGGCTAAAGGCTACCTCTGTGACCTGTATGGTGACGGTGATGCTGGCTATAAGGCTTACCTTAAGGGACGTTATGATTTCTGCATCCTTGATGTCATGATGCCAAAGAAGGATGGTTTCACTATGGCTTCTGAAATACGTGCTATCAATGCAGACATTCCTATTATTTTCCTCACAGCAAAGAGCCTCAAGGAGGATATTCTGGAGGGATTCAAGATTGGCGGCGATGATTATATCACCAAGCCATTCTCTATGGAAGAGCTTCTGTTCCGCATTGAGGCAATCCTGCGTCGTGTCAAGGGCAAGAAGGGCAAGGATGTAGTGGCTTATCACATCGGTCGCTTCACGTTCGATGTGCAGAAGCAGCAGTTGAACTATAGTGACGGTGGTGTAGAGAAAGTAAATAAGCTGACTACCAAAGAGAGTGACCTCCTGGGTCTTCTCTGTGCTCATGCCAATGAGATCCTTGAGCGTAATTTCGCTTTGAAGACCATCTGGATTGATGATAACTATTTCAATGCCCGTTCGATGGACGTGTATATTACCAAGCTCCGTAAGCACCTGAAGGATGATCCTTCAATAGAGATTATCAATATCCACGGTAAGGGCTATAAGCTTATTGCTACGGATATGGAAGTAGAAACCAAGTAATTATTCTATAAAAACAGGCGCCGCGTCAAATTGACACGGCGCCTGTTTTTATAGTGTATCAACACGTTTTGTGGGACTAAGCCTCTGGTGCGTTCGATTCAGTTTTCTTATTATTGCTGCTCTTGCGACGACCACCACGACGGGTGCGGCTCTTCTTCTCGGCGGAGTTGTTGACACCAATCAATTCCATAGCTTCAGCTGAAAGAGGAGGGAGGGTGATGGCTGGAGCATCGGCTACCTCTGTATTGGTAACTTCCGCGCTGCTGTCAGCTACAGCTACCTCTGCCACTTGATTGTTCTCTGCTACGGGAACTGTTTCAGTTGCTTTCTTCTCTACCTCAATATTTTTAGGTTCAGACTGTTCTTGCACAGCCTGCTCGCGCTCTGCTTGTGCACGTTGTTCTGCCTGCTCACGTTCAGCTTGACGTTCAGCCTGGATACGTTCGCGCTCGGCACGACGTTCTGCTTCCCGGCGCTGCTGTTCCTCGCGGCGAGCAGCCTTCTCAGCCTCGCGGCGCTCCTGCTCCTCACGGCGGGCAGCCTTTTCGGCCTCACGACGTTCCTGTTCCAGACGCTGCTGTTCTTTGCGTTCAGCCTCCTTACGCTCTGCCTCCTTGCGTTCAGCCTCACGACGTTGCTGTTCCTCGCGTCGCTGCTGTTCCTGACGGGCGCTACGGCTCTCGTGACGGTCACCCGGACGGAAGCCTTCGAGCCAGAGTTCCAAAGGTTTCTCAACGGTAGCTGGTTCGCGCATCTGCACGTCCTGCATCCATGAACGGCCGGCTGCAACTTGGGTGAAATGATACTGGCGTGTATATTGATCCAGCAGTTTCAGATCATCCATGGTCAGAACCATAGGGCGCTGAGGCTCATACACCTGGCGCCAGGTCTTGTCATCCAACTTATTGGTACGCTGCAAGTCATCGCACATACCAAGAGAACGGATACCTACTGAGGCATCATTGGTAAGGAGAAGAACCTTCTTGCCCTCGGCAAACAGCTCTACGGTGCGACGGATGATGGCAGGGTCAGCAAATGCGGCATGATGGCTTTCGCTTCCAATACCCTCGATGCGCAGGCGATTCTCCTTCTGCTGGCTCAGCATCAGCCGCTTTGCCAGACGAGCTGCCACATTGCGGCAGAGAGCTTCATCCTTCCAGTCAGCATCCTTGTAATTAGTAGGTTCCTGCTGGGTAGCAAAACGATCAACCTCCTCGTACGTCTCGCTCATGATCATGAACTTGCCACCTATGCGCTTCATCATTCGGCTGATGAACTCTAACTGACGTTCGAACATCAGACGGGCATTCACGCGAGGGTCTGAATGACTTGAGGTGTGTCCTACTAGTAATTCGAGCCAGATATTGGTATCGCTAAGTACGATATCGTAATCAAGCACATTGCAAAGGATTGCCTCAAGGATCAGATTCCTGTTGAAGGCATCCTCATAAGAAAGCTGCTGGATCTGCTGATCAGAAAGCAGCGGGATGCGACTGCCATAGTTGGCAAGATCACAGAAATCGCGCACCACCAAATTGGTAGGCATCTTTGGGATAGGTTTGGGTTCTGGTTTCTTTTCGGCTACAGGAACCGTATTAACCTCCTCCTTCTTGTTTTCAACTTGAGTCTTCTGTTCGGCCACCTCTTTAACTGCAGGCTGGCTATTGGTCTCGACTCTATTCTCTACACTCTCAACGGGAGTCTTTGACTCCTCTGCAACCACCGGGGCAACAACCTTCTTGCGGGAGCGGGAAGCCCTCTTCTTGGGGGCCGCATCAACCGCAGGCTTCACTTCGCTGACAGCATTAACGGGTGCTTCAACGGTGGTGTTAGTCATGTTGTTTTCTTCCATTAAATGACTTTGGATTATTTTGTCGGGCGCAAAGATAGTTATTTTTTTCGAGACGTGCAATAGGATAGGAGTTAATAAAGGTTTTTTATGTTCAAAAGATTCACTCCATTTGCCAAAATACACATTATATAATATAATATATTAAAGAAAGCAGAAAAAAGTCTCTTCATTTTTGTATGTTTGCTCTTTTTGTTTATATTTGCATTCGATATAAAAGAATTAAATGGAAAGTATATGCTTGATAAGAATAGTAAAATATATGTAGCCGGTCACCGAGGTCTTGTTGGTTCGGCTATCTGGAACAATCTCTTGAAGCGTGGCTATACCAATCTCGTTGGCAGGACACATTGTGAACTTGACCTGACGGATCAATATGCTGTGAAGCGTTTCTTTGATGAGGAACGTCCAGATGCCGTAGTGCTGGCAGCTGCCTTTGTGGGTGGTATTATGGCAAATTCGCTCTATCGTGCTGACTTCATGATGATGAACATGAAGATCCAGTGTAACGTCATCAGTGAGGCTTATGCCCATGGCGTCAAGAAGCTGCTCTTCCTGGGTTCGACATGTATCTATCCGAAGAATGCTCCTCAACCAATGACGGAGGACTGCCTTCTTACCAGCGAACTGGAATACACGAATGAGGAGTATGCCATAGCCAAGATAGCAGGACTGAAGATGTGCGAGTCGTACAACCTGCAGTATGGCACCAACTACATTGCAGTCATGCCTACCAATCTGTATGGTCCAAATGATAATTTCCATCTGGAGAACAGCCATGTGATGCCAGCAATGATGCGTAAGGTCTATCTGGCAAAGCTGATCAATGATAATGACTGGGCAGCTATCCGCAAGGACTTGAAGATCCGTCCCGTGGGCGCTACTATTCCGGAGAATGGAGAGAAGGTACGTTATCAGATTGATGAGACTTCTGACGAGAGCGTAATCCGCAAAGTCTTGTCATGGTATGGCATAGAGGATAATCAGGTGACACTGTGGGGTACCGGCAAACCGCTGCGCGAGTTCCTCTGGAGTGAAGATATGGCTGATGCCTCTGTACACGTACTCCTGAATGTGGATTTCAGCCAGATAATCGGAATTGAGAAATACTCTTCAGTCCATTACGGAGCAACAACGGATGGCGCTGTGGATAGAAATCATTCTACGGGCCGAGGTGGCGCTATTCCAGCTTTGGGCGAGATCCGCAACTGCCATATTAACGTGGGTACCGGCAAGGAACTTACCATCAGAGAGCTCTCTGAACTGGTTGTAAAGGCTGTAGGGTTTACGGGCAAGGTGCTCTTTGATTCCTCAAAGCCAGATGGAACTATGCGCAAGCTGATCAATGTAGATAAACTGCATTCTTTGGGCTGGATGCATAAGGTGGAGATCGAAGACGGCGTGCAGAAACTATTTGAGTGGTATCAGGAGAGCATTCGCTGATTATGTTGAGAGTACTCCATTATATCCCTACCCTTGGACGCCAGGATGGCGGAACCAGCATGTATATGCAGCAGTTGTCGGCTCAATTAGGGCAACTGGTTGACTTGCATCTGGTATCTCATCCCGTCGCGAATGAACTGGAGATAGAGCATGCTACGGTCCATTATCTACAGCTCTCGGCAAGATTCTGGGACGTGCGCCGTGATTATCTTCAGATACTGAAGGAGGTCAATCCCGATGTGGTGCACGTCAACTGCTGCTGGCATCCCTACTTTGCCTACGCTGTGATCTGGGCACGAAAGGCAGGATATAAGGTAGTGCTAACTCCTCACGGCATGCTTGAACCCTGGATCATGAAACGCAACTACTGGACACGCAAGCTGCCTTCACTCTTATTGTACCAGCGGCGAGCCGTCAGGATGGCAAGCCTGCTACACGCAACTGCCGAGCAGGAACGCGAACATATCATCCAGCTGGGATGGAATGATAAGGTGGCGGTGATAGCGAATGGAATAGAGGTGGACAAGATTCAGATGAAAGAGGACTGGACACCAACCCGACAGATCCTGTATTTGAGCCGAATACATCCGAAGAAGGGTATTGACCAGCTGATACGAGCATTCGCAACCCTCTCTGATGATTATACGCTGCTGATAGCAGGAGAGGGGGACGTCAATTACTTGTCCGAACTGAAGGAATTGGCAGTAAAGATGGGAGTCAGCGATAGGATCAAGTGGTTAGGCGGCATCTATGGTGACCAGAAATGGCGGCATCTACGCGAGGCAGATCTGATGGTGCTTCCTACGCATAGTGAGAACTTTGGCATCGTAGTGGCTGAAGCACTTGCCTCCGGAACCCCAGTCATCACGACCCACGGAACGCCATGGCAATCTCTGCAGAGCAATCATTGCGGATGGTGGATCCCATTCGGTAATGAAGCGCTGACTGAAGCATTCAAAGAATTTGCAGGCTGTTCGGCTGAACAGTTGCGGCAGATGGGAATAAATGGACGGCGTATTGTAGAAGAGAACTACAGTACACGAAGAGTAGCACAACAATTTGTTGAAATGTACAATAATCTTTTATGAAAGTTTCTATTATTACAGCTTGTCACAATCGCGCAAAGACAATGCCTGACACCATAAAGAGTGTACTCACACAGGATTATCCTGACATTGAGTATATCATAGTAGATGGTGCGTCAACTGATGGTACAATTCAGATTGTCAAGCAGGAGATTGCTCATTACATTGAGCATGGCGAGACGGAACTTATCCGCCAGCATGCTCGTGAGGTGAAGTTCATCAGTGAGCCTGACCATAGTATGTATGAGGCGCTTAATAAAGGCATCCGGATGGCAACGGGTGATGTGGTAGGACATGTGCATAGTGATGACATGCTGGTATCTGATGACATCGTATCTGCTTATGTCCGTCATTTCGAAAAGACGGGTGCTGATATGGTTTATGCTGACGGCTTTTTCGTTGATCCTGATCAGCACAACCAGGTGAAGCGCATCTGGCGAAGCGGCAATTATCACAGATGGAAAGTGCGTATCGGATGGCTGCCTCTTCATACCACAATGTATATGAAGCGTTCTGTTTTAATGGCAGATGAACTGTATAGAGAGGATCTGCGTACTGCCTCTGATACCTTCTTTCTGATTCATTATCTGTATGAGACAAAGATAAAGGTCAGCTATATGCCAAAGATGACCATGCTGATGCGTATGGGAGGCTTAAGTACGGATGCGAGCCGGCGTAAGCAGGTGTGGGATGAGGACGTAAGCATCCTGGAGCATTACGGATTCTGGCCAGCCCCATTTATAAAGATGTGTAAAATGGCATGGAAGGTGCCTCAAGTGATTGAACCAAAATTCCGACGTTGATAGTTTGCTATGAATGATATGCTGATCCTTGCTGCTCCTGTAGTGATAGTCGCCTTGTGGTGTCTGTCTCTGCTGTTTGCCCTCTTCCGCAAGTGGCGGGTAGCGCTGGTCATCCTCATCATCTCTGCTGCGGTGAATGTTTGGCTGGAACAGATTCCGCTCAATCTCTGCCATCAACTTCAATCGGCATTCGTTTCTGAGGAACACGAGTTCCCCGGATATAAGAAACCGGGAACCATCCGTATCTTCAACTACAATCTCTGTGGAAAAGTAGAATATGCACCCCTTCACGATGACGCATTCATCGATTATGTATTAGGTGCAGATGCCGATATCCTTTTTTTGCCTGAGAACAATTTCGGAACTGCCCCAAAACTGGATAGTATTCTGAAAGAGCGCTATCCTTATTACATGCAGCTCTTTGAGAGTGGACAGCAATGGGTGGGTGAGCATACTCTGTACAGCAGATTCCCTCTAAGCAAGCCCAGATTCTACAAAATAGATTTGCCGCAGTTAATGCGGGAATATCCACAACTGGATTCGGCTTACTTGTACAGGATTGGAGACAAGCCAAGCTTTTATGAGGCGGAGGCTGACATTCGTGGTACTAAGGTGACACTGCTCCATGTCCACATGCGCTCTAATATGTTTGACCATGCCAAAGACGATGGTCACGGACGTAAGGAGAAGGCGCATAATGTGTATGAGAATCTGCTCTTCGGCTATAACTATCGGGACTTTGAGGCACGTATGCTAAGAGACTCTCTTTATGACTGTCAGAATCCCCTGCTGATATGTGGCGACTTCAATGATCTGAGCGGATCAAAAGCCATGAAGATACTGCAGAACTGCAGGGCGGAAAACCCCGATCCGCAGCATCGCGAAAAACTGAAGAATGCCTGGTGGGAGAAGGGCTTCGGTCTGGGATTTACGTTTGCTGACCAACACCTGCTTCTTCGTCTGGACCACATCCTCTATTCACGAGAGTTCAAACTGCAGGATGTAACGATACAGGATGTTCCCTACTCGGATCATCGTCCGATGATAGCCGACTTCGAATTTGAACCATGAGGTATCCTTACCACCTCACTTCAGTAGTGATAACACATATAATAATATATAATGACACGTATCTTAACTACCTTACTACTTGCAGCTGCCGTCACTAGCGCTCAAGCTGACATTATCATCAATGAGATCATGCAGTCAAACATTGATGCTGTCATGGACGATTTGAATGAATTCCCTGATTCATGGGTGGAACTGTATAATTCGGGTGAATCATCAGTAAATCTGGAAGCCTATAAAATTGGCATTACGGACAAGCCTGAGGAGGCATGGCCTTTGCCCTCTTATAATATCGGGGCTAATCAGTACAAACTGGTATTCTGTGACAAGGAGGCAACCAACTACCATACCAATTATCGTCTGGAGAGCGGAAAGGGATGCTGTGTCTATCTCTTCAAAGATGGTGAGATAGTAGATGCAATTGAAAACCTGAAGAAGCAGCCTGCTCCGAATATCGCCTACGGTCGTAAGACGGATGCCGACGGAGAATGGGGCTATCAGGCTGTGCCAACACCAGGAGAGGCCAACTGCGGAGAATTGTGTAAGCAGCTGCTGGGCAATCCGGTATTCTCAGAGCTTGGTCGTGTCATCCTTGACGGAAACAACTTCACCTTATACGTCAGCTTGCCTGCCGATGCTCCAGAAGGAACCGTAGTGCGCTATACAACGAATGGTACCGAACCCAATGAAACAAGTAGCGTATTCCCAAGTGAAGGACTTAACGTCAGCTCTACCCGTGTGATTCGAGCCAAGACTTTCTGTGCTGGATATCTCTCACCACGTTCGGTCACGCAGTCCTATATCTTCTTCCCACGCGAATTCACCATACCGATCGTCTCTGTCGTTACCTCTGACAAATATTTTCATGATAGTAAGATTGGCATCTATGTAGATGGTAACTATACGAGTGGCCGCAAGAACTATGAATATGACTGGCGTCGTCCAATCAACTTTGAGCTCTTTACTGCTGCAGGGGAGGAGAGCCAGCTGAACCAGTTGTGCGAGACCCGTGTATCTGGAGGCGCTTCACGTAGCGCTCAACTTAAGTCACTGGCGTTCTACGCCAACAAGCGTTTCGGTGAGAAGCGTTTTGATTATGAGTTTTTCCCTGACCAGCGTCCAGGTAATACCCAATACAAGTCTTTCCTGATGCGCAACGCAGGCAATGACTTTGATTATCTCTACATGCGCGACGCTGTCATTCAGTCCAACATGGCAGCGCATGTGGATCTTGACTATCAGGCATACCGTCCAGCCATCTTCTACCTCAATGGCAAGTATATGGGTATGCTGAATCTGCGCGAGCGTAGCAATGAAAACAATATCTATACCAACTATGACGGTTTGGAAGATATTGACATGATAGAGAACTGGCAAAGTGTTAAGGCTGGTACCAATGATTCATGGAGAGCTTTCGGTGACTTCTACTGGCAGTCAGGACATACATGGGATGAATATGAGCAATATATGGATATGTATGAATACATGAACCTGATGATCATGAATCTGTATTATTGCAATTTGGATTTCCCTGGCAATAACTTCGTGTCATGGCGTCCGAGAGAGGAGGGCGGCAAGTGGCGCTTTTTAGCCAAAGACACCGATTTCGGGTTGGGACTCTATAACCGTCCTGCATCTTACAACACCATTGAGTGGATCTTCAATCATGATTATGATCCGGTCAATAACTGGGCAAACAGCTCTTATCAGACACTTCTTTTCCGTCATCTGATGGAGGATGAGAGATTCAACCGGGAATTTATTGATCACTGTGCCATCTACATGGGCGATTTCATGAACTTTGAAAGTACGTGGGAAATCTGGGAACCTATGTATGAGCGGATCAGCTACGAGTATCCTCATCATCGTGCACTAATCAATCAATGGTGGCCTAACTATTCGCAGGAACTGACAAATGCAAAGAACTGGCTGAAGAGCAGAACGGATCTTTTCTATAATATGCTGAAGGATTACTTTGAACTGGGAACAGTCCATACACTCATGGTGAATACTATGCTCTCAGAAGAAGACCGCTCTGCAGTCTCAGTCTCATTCAATGGCGTGAATCTGTCAAAAGGAAAGTTTGACGGAAAGTTTTTCCAGGACCGAGCTGTAACACTGAAAGCCGAATCCAATGACGGACGGACTGTCATGGGCTGGAATGTGAAGGTAACTGCCAATGATGGTCCAACTGAGAATCATTATATCGATGGAGATACCTATACTTTCAATATGCCTGACTGTAGCTCTTGTGAGATTGAGGTAGTGTTAAGCAGCGGTGAGGGTATTGCACAGACCAGGACTGATGAAACCGACATTCCCGTTTCTGTTTATGATATGAATGGCGTTCGTCATAACCACCTTGTAAAAGGTCAGAACATCGTTGTAATGAGTAACGGTGAAGTGAAGAAGATCTTTTTTTAATATTAAAAATTGATACATTCTATCAATTTTTAATCATTTTCTATAATTTGATACACTAGCGAGGGTTCATTTAATGAATTCTCGCTATCTTTGTACCATCGATTCATCAAAAAAAATCAAGATTTATTAAATAAAACAATGTTCATGAAAACAAAACTGATCTTTCCGCTCGCAGCGTTACTTTTTGCGGCTTGCGGTAATCAGGGTGGCGGCAATAGCCTCTCCTTAAAATTGAATGACCTCGATTATTTCGAGGAGCAGGGCGTCAACGTCCTTGTCTATAGTAATGACTTCAATGGAGGTTTCAATGATGAGAAGAATTCCGGCATTGAAATCATACATCATGGAGTACGTACTGCCCAGGGCGGTGCTATACGTTTGAATAATACTCCGGAGCAGTGGGATCTTGTTCCAAAGACCATTGACAGAAAAGTAAACAAGGAGGATAATTCCATTGAGGTAACACTCCGTTATGATGAGTATGACTTTGAGAGCCGTGTAGTAGTAACCGGCAAGGGTCAGTCTGTAGAAATTGCAGTTTATCTTGATAAGCCAGTACCTGCAGCTTTGGCTGGTGAGGCTGGTTTCAATCTTGAGTTCCTCCCTGCTCAATACTGGAATAAGACCTTCACAATGGATGGTCGTCTGAATCGTTTCCCACGCTATGCAGCCAGCGAGACTCTCGCTCGTCCAAATTCGCAGAAGCCAACACAGTATAAGGGCTTCAAGACTTATGATGATCGCGGAACAGATCAGTTCGTGGATCCAAAGCCTATGGAGACAGGTCATACTCTTCTCATGGCATCTGATTCCCCAGAGCGTCTCATTAAGGTGACCAGCGAGGATGCAGAGTTGCAGTTGTTTGATGGCCGTATGATTGCCCAGAATGGCTGGTACGTGCTGCGTAGCGTTCTTCCTGCTGATAAGACGGGTAAGGTTTGTACTTGGGTCGTTGAGCCACATGCTATCCCAGGCTGGATCCGTGAGCCAAACATTGGTTTCTCACAGGTAGGTTATATGCCAGAACAGCCAAAGGTAGCAGTCATTGAGCTTGACAAAATGGATAATGTCAAGTCTTCTGCTTCTATTTATAAGGTTGAACCTGATGGAAGCGTTAAGCAGGCATATTCAGGAAAGACTGATACATGGGGTCGCTACTACAAATATAATTATGTGAAGTTCGACTTCTCTTCAGTAACCGAACCAGGTATCTATTACATCCAGTATGGTGATACCAAGACCGGCAACTTCATCATTGACAACAGTGTCTATGATAAGATTACCGATGCTACTACTGACGTGTGGGTTCCAATTCACATGAATCACATGACTGTCAATGAAGGTTATCGCATCTGGCACGGTGAGCCATTCAAGGAGGGTTATCTTCAGGCTCCTCCAAGTGATCACTTCGATCTTCATTACCAGGGTCCTACTACCGATACCAAGTATAAGCCTTTGCAGCTGATTCCTGGTCTGAACGTGGGTGGCTTCTTTGATGCAGGTGACTATGACATCGAGACAGGTTCTAATATTAATGTGGTACAGAACTTTGTTCGTACCTGGGAGCTTTTCCGCAGCGACCGTGACGAGACATTCGTTAGCCAGGAGCAGCGCTATGTAGATCTGCATCGTCCAGATGGAGTACCTGATATCCTTCAGTTCATTGAGCATGGTACCCTTAATCTCGTAGCTCAGGCAGAACAGATCGGCCACATGGCATCTACTTTGTCAAATTCAGTTCTTGACAACTATCATCATCTTGGCGATATCTCGGCTATTACTGACGGTCTGCACTATGATCCAAAGCTGAAGCCATATCAGAAGTCTGCTGACGGTAAGTCAAGCGGTACACCTGATGACATGTGGGCATTCACTACCCGTAATGCTTCGCTCGACTTCCGTGCAGCCACCATGTTCGCTGCTGCAAGCCATGCGCTGAAGGGATACAATGATAAGTTGGCAGAGCGTGCGCTCAAGCAGTCTAAGCGACTGATGGCAGAGGCAAATGAGCTGATGAAGAACAGTAAGCCAACCCGTGGACAGAGCGGTACACAGGATAGTCTGACCATGCGTGGTTTCGGCAATATGGGTGTCAATCTCCAGCTTTATGGAGCAACTGGCGAGCAGCAGTATCTTGATCAGTTTATCCAGCAGATCTGGCCAGCTCTGGAAAGCAACGTGACTTACACCATCCAGACAGCTCTTGATGCTATTCCTTTCATGGATGATGAATATCAGCAGAAGCTTCGTCCTTACGTAGCAAAGTATGCTGAATATATTCATAATCTCGATAAGGAGAATCCTTACGGTGTCCCTGTAGGACTTGGCAACTGGGCAGGAAGCACACAGGTAGCAAGCTTTGGTACCACCGTATGCTTTGCACACAAGTACTTCCCTGACATTGTAGAGCGTGCTGATGTATTCCGTGCAGCAAACTTCCTGTTCGGATGTCATCCATACCACAATTACTCATTGGTAGCAGCTGTTGGTGCTGCCCGTCCTAAGAATGTATTCTACGGTAATAACCGTGCTGACCTTTCATTCATACCTGGCAACATGGCACCTGGTGTACTCTTCCGTAAGCCAGACCATTTTGAAAATTATGACGATTGGCCGTTCTTGTGGGGTGAAAATGAAGGTACCATTGCTGGCAATACCCAGTACGTAATCTTCGGTTCAGCACTCAAGAGTCTCGTGAAATAAGCCCTTTCTCTTATTGGTTTTTATACAAATCTCTCATATTTTTACCCGTAGCCCTCTTAAAGCTACGGGTATTTTTATTGTTGTATCATGGGCGAAGATTTTTGTTACAACTTATTTTGCGTTCAATAATAATTATTTATACCTTTGCAGCGGATAATCCTAAGCTTATATCTTTTTATTAATTAAAACCAATGAAACTGTTAGACAAATTCATCTTTGCTTCAGCGCTGCTCGTTACCGCCTGCTCAGGCAATGACAAGCCAGTAATCGATGAACCAGCTACCGTGTTTAATGCCGATGGTACTGTGACTTTCAATTACCGTAATAACTCTGCACATAAAGTACAGGTTGATGTCCAGTTCGCAGGTCGCCATGATATGGTACGTGATTCCATCTCTGGATTATGGAGCCTCACCCTCGGACCAGCTGAGGCAGATATGTATCCCTACTGCTATATTGTAGATGGGGTTAGCATCATGGATCCTCGCTGTGACCAGTTCTTCCCGAATGAAGGTTTCAAAAACTCGCTGTTGGATATTCCTGGTCGTTCTAATCCTCTGGTTCATTCAATTCAGGATGTTCCTCATGGTGAAGTAAGCTATATTACTTACTATTCCGAGACACTTGGCATATATAATAATGCGCTCGTATATACTCCACCTACATACGATTCTTCAGCAGATACATCTTACCCTGTGTTCTATCTGATCAGCGGAACTACAGATACCGAGGAGGTTTATTACAAGGTAGGCCGTGTCAACTATATCCTCGATAATCTCATTGCTGAAGGTAATGCCAAGGATATGATTGTTGTATTGCCTTATGGTAATCCTGCCAAGCTTCTTTCCGAACCTGTTGACTTCATGAGAGACCTGTTCAGCCAGGATCTGATCAATGACCTGATGCCTTATGTTGAGCAGAATTACCGTACTATTAATGACCGCGACCATCGTGCCATCGGCGGTTTCTCTCGTGGTGGCAATCAGGGTTTGATGAATGGTCTGATGAATCTTGACAAGTTCTCTTATCTTTGCTCATATAGTTCATTTACCAGCACTACTTTGCCAAAGGTATATGACAATGCCGCCAAGACCAATTCTCTGATCCATCTCTTCTGGCTGGGTGTAGGAACTGATGATTTCCTGTACGGTACTGCGCGTGATTATATGGAATTCCTTGATCAGAAGGGTATCCGTAATGTCAAGGAGTTTACGTACGACAAGTTTGGTCATACTTGGATGAATGCAAAGTATTTCCTCGATAAGACCCTCCGTCTGCTCTTCAATCCTGAAGCATCAGAGGTGGCTATGTCTAATCCCGTTCCAGCTCCAGCAAAGACGGAGAATGATCAGCAGCTAACACCAGGAGTCATGGCTCGTCTGTTCCCAAAGCCACTTCTCTCGCCAGAATTTTCAAATGACAGCATCACTTTCCGCATTAAGGCGGAGGATGCTCATCATGTATTGCTTACCGGCGAGATGCTTGATACTCCAATGCCAATGCATTGTGATGAAGAGGGCGTTTGGTCAGTTACCTTGACTGGCATCCGTCCTGATGTATATTGCTACAATTATATTGTTGATGGTACACAGGTGATGGATCCAACTAATATGTATCTGGTTCCAGAGCTCGGTTTCAAGCGTAGTGTTCTTGAGGTTCCTGGTTATGCCTACTCTGTTCAGTGCAAGACCGGCATAGAGTACACACCATTTAAGGTATGTACCAAAACAGGAACAGATGGTGTGTCTTATAAGTATGGCGTGTGTGAACCAGCAGCTGGCAGCGAGGAGTCTAGCCGCACCATCACGCTGGTTTGTGCAGAGAATGATACCTTTGAGACCTGGCAGAAGGTTGGTCGCGCATCTGTCATCCTTGATCAGCTCGTTGCCTCTGGCAAGTGCAGTCCATGCCGTCTTGTGATGACTGACGCAGCCCATCTTCCTTCAGATGCAACAGAATTGATCAAGGCTTCAGAATATGCCAACTGGCCAGCACGTCGTGACGCGCTGATTCAGATGCTTTGCAAATAAAAGAAACTATATAAGATAGCCCAAGTAGCAGACCAAAGCTATTTGGGCTATAATTATTGCCGGAACACCATATTTGAATTTCTTGTGCATCGTCTTATGGTGCCACACGCGCATACCCATCCACGCTCCGATGCTTCCTCCCAAAGCAGCCATCCAGAGTAAAGTGGATTCGGGGATGCGCCATTTATCTTTTTTTGCCTTCCATTTATCAATGCCATACGCTGCAAATGCCACTACATTGGCTACAAGCAGATAGGAGAGAAGTATGATGGTTGTGTATTTTTCCATAATCTGAATTTAGAAGTTTAGATGCACTTCTTTGCCGAAAGGAGCCAGTGACAGATGTGCCATCTTAAAATGCTGTTTGCCGAAAGGAATACCTATGACGGTAATGCAGAGTAATAGTCCGAACAGAATATGCATTACCCAAGCCCACAGACCTCCGAAGATCAGCCAAAGCAGATTGAGCGGAATACGTATGCACCCAGGTGGGCAACTGGTGCTCTTCACCTCTGAACCGAAAGGCCAGAGGCAGAGCAGTCCAATCTTGAAAGTCTGCAGGGCTACGGGAATGCCGATGATGGTTACTGCCATTGCCAGACTGCCAGTAAAGTAACCGATGGCGGCTTCAAGCCCTCCGAACAGCCACCACAGAATATTTCCAAGGAATTTCATTGTCGGATACTATTTAGTAATATGTAAATAATAACTTGGTAAAAACTATTATGAGTTTATATAAACAAGGAATTGAAGGAATGAAAAGGAAATCAAGATGATAAGGATTTCCTTTAATCCCTCTAAATTCCTTGTAGAAAATATCAATTTAACTTAGTTTTTGTTTGGATTAAAGATATTGCCAACAAAGAGCGTGATGTCTCGGGTCTTGTTGACCAGCTGAATGAGGAATGGCCGGTCAATGGTCATCTCATAGACTTTCTCCGGGCGGGGAGCAGCTGATGTCAGTCTCATACCGATTGTGGTGACGGCAGCGGCTTCGGCACCCTTCTCATCCACCTTGAAGAAGGTTTTCTGTCTGACTGTGCTGATTTGAAGCGGAGTCTTGCTGATGTTCTTAAAGTTGGCTTTTGCCGAAAAAGGCAGATCCATACCCATTTTCCTTAACGTAGGAATCAGGTCGGCCGCATAGTTGACTTCAAACTTCGGCAGCGCCAGCCGCACTTTATGATGGCCTAATTCGGGCAGTTGATACCCTTCAGCCAACGCCTTGTCGAGTTCCTCTATTCTGGTCTCTTCTCGTGGCAGGACTATTTGCAGCACGTATTCATCTTCCTGAGTCTCATAGTTGCGGTCGAAGGGCAGCTCTATGTACTGGCAGAGATCATCCTCTGCATATTGGTAATGCATTGTATTATGCATCATATCCACCTGAATAGGATCAGAGTCGTAAGAAGCGGCGGGGTAGAAATCTTCCTTATTAGTGAAGCGTGGATTGAAGGAAGTTACCCATGAACCCTTGAAGTAGATGGCATTGATCAGCTCCATCACTTCACTTGAAGGGAGTTCATCTATGGCATTAGGGATGCGGCCGTGAGTTTTATCGTTGCACCAGTCGTTGATTCTTTGTTTCCCGGCTCCATCAAAAGGCATATTCACCACTTCAGCCTGATATTTCTTCTCATTCGTCTTCAGGAACGAACGCTTGATGGTGGGACAGCTGTGTGAATTGATCCAGATGGAATTTGCCTGCTCGAAGGTGATGAGGTTATTCTCATTCTCCTCGGCTACGGGCAGCGTGATGAAATGCTTTGTGTCGAGTGTCGTTGTAATCTGCTCTTTTGTTTCTCCTTTGGCACCCTCCTGGACAAGGACGAAAGCTGACTGAAGGCTATAGGGAGAGAGGCAGATATTATCTTGACCTGACAGTAGGGACATGTGTGCCAGCAGGAGTGAATAGGTCAATGGTGACATAGTTTTTGGGGATTAAAGTTAATAATGGGCAAGTCTTGGACTCTCTTTCTGTTTTCTGGTATTATGACCGCTCAAATATATAAAGGTTTAAATATGGTAAATTGTAGGTCTATTTGTCAAAAAAGCGGAAAAATGATATTTTTATTGATAAAATATAGGAAAAAGTAATTATTTGTTGTATAATTAGGAAAATTGCTATATATTTGCATCAAAAATATAGTGTCTGTCTTCACATTTATTATATATATACGACAATGCAAACGAAAAAAGCGGTTTCACTCATCCTTGACGATGGTCATGTATTTCATGGCTTCAGTTTCGGTTATGAGAAACCTGTCAATGGTGAGGTTGTCTTCAACACTGCCATGATGGGTTACCCTGAGTCGTTGACCGACCCTTCTTATAGTGGTCAGATTCTGGTAATGACTTTCCCTCTTGTTGGTAACTATGGTGTCCCATCGGCTTCCGAAGAAGCTAATGGGCTTTCTTCTTTTTATGAGTCGGACCACATCCACGTACGTGCCTTGGTGGTAAGCGACTATTCGGAGGAGTATAGCCACTGGAATGCCAATCGTTCTCTTGCCCAGTGGCTCCAGGAGGAGCAGATTGTGGGCATTCAGGGTATTGACACCCGTGAGCTCACCAAGGTCCTGCGTGAGAAGGGCTCCATGAAGGGTAAGATTGTCTTTGATGGAGGTGAGGATATTGAGTTTGAGGATCCTAACCTGGTCAATCAGGTGGCTATCGTATCAACTAAGGAGGTTGAACATTACGGTAACGGCAGCAAGAAGGTTTGTCTTGTGGACATGGGTACCAAATTCAATATTATCCGTGAATTGCTGAAGTATGATGTCAGCATCACTCTTGTCCCTTGGGATTATGACTTCAATAAGGATGGTGATATCTATGACGGTCTCTTCATAAGCAACGGACCTGGTGATCCAAACCTTTGTGGCGCTACCGTAGAGCATGTCCGTGAGTTCATGAAACTCAAGAAGCCAATCTACGGCATCTGCATGGGCAATCAGATTCTTTCGCTCGCAGCAGGAGCCAAGGTAACCAAACTGAAGTATGGTCATCGCGGACATAATCAGCCTGTACAGTTCTGCAAGGATGGCAAACCTACAGAGAAATGCTATATCACATCACAGAATCATGGCTTTGCAGTTGATAATGACACCATACCCGAGGGTTGGGAGCCACTCTTCATCAATATGAACGATGGTTCAAACGAAGGTATCCACCACAAGACCATGCCTTGGTTCTCGGCTCAGTTCCACCCAGAGGCATCATCTGGTCCTACTGATACTGAGTATATCTTTAGCGAATTCTTCGGGCTTTTGTAACAAAGAACGCAGATGACGCAGATTAAGCGGATTTTCGCAGATTTATATGGATTTTGCCAATAATTCAGGTGCGGACGATGATCTTCTAAAAGATCTTACCCAAGACATCATTAAAGCTTATTTTAAGGTTTATAACACCTTAGGATATGGATTTCTTGAACAGGTTTATCAGAATGCCATGTACAAGGAATTGAAGAAAAAACATGATGTAAAACCTCAATATGATATCAATGTATATTATGAGGGTGAAATAGTCGGGAAATATAGAGCTGACATTATAGTTGATGATTTAGTTATTCTCGAACTTAAAGCAGCCAATGAATTATGCGAAGCTAATGCTGTGCAACTGCAGAATTACTTAAAAGCAAC